>NZ_OZ271837.1:600000-900000 GCF_965601775.1 Flagellimonas sp. | reverse complement strand
CAAAACAAATTACAGTTAAACATACCTTAAATTGTTTTTTTGGCAAGAAAGTTGTAATTTGTAACCCTATAACAGTTTATCATGACTGTTCGTTTTTTGATTGATGAATAAACTCCGGCTGATTACCGGAGTTTTTTCATTTATATAGGGCAGTAGATTTTTGAAATAATGAACCCGTTGAACCGGTATCTAATTTCTTGCAAAAAGATTATTTCCCCTCTTCTAGCTTCTCTTTAGAGACATATTTGTAAAGCGACGCATCCAAATCGTTAAAAAGCTTTTCAATTGAACCTATTATCTTCTTGGAGTAGGATTTTGGTTTACCATTTTTTTTGAAATAGATGCTTCCATCTTCAAGGGGTAAATTGGCTGCTCCTTCAGGAGCCCAAGCTGCCAATCGCAATGGGTCGAATTTGTACGTCCCTTCATCAAAAGTAATTTCAATTTCATACTGGTAATCGGAACATTGGGATTCAACACAAAAACCCTTTTTCTTAATTGATGCTATACGAATTTTATAATTGGCCTCATCCAACCGTAGTACTTGCTCGGGGTTAGCGTAGCTGCTTGTAATCCACAATTTTGCCTTGGCATAAATTTCTTTGGAACTTAATCCTGAAACTTCCTTGGTTACATAATCAGTAAGACCATTTTTATCATATTTGAATTCTTGCGCAAAAAATGATGTAATACTTCCCAAAAGAAGGGTTAGGGTCAACAGCTTTTTCATATTTTCGTTTTTAAATTGATGGTTAAAAAAATACGTAAGAATTCTCTCTAAAGGTACTGTAAAAGGCAAAATCAATTTCTTAAAATCAATTTAAAAATACCCGAAGGCCTAGTCCCAAAAGGAGCTTGACTTCCTCGACTTCACTGTTATAATGATAGATTCCGGTAGTGGGAACTACCAAGGACAAAGTATCGGTTAGGTAAAAGTCCATTTCGAAAGAAGCAAAGGCACCAAATACAAAAGTATTGGCGGCCCTTTGTTCCGTAAATGCGGTTTCTTGGTAATTTTTTTTGGTTATTTCATATCCAACCGCAGGTCCTCCACCAAAGAAAATGGAAATACCACGTCTTTCTGAACGTAAAACGGTTGTATAATAACCGAGGTTCATGAGATAGTCTTCAAAAGGAAACTCCACCATGGAATTAGGTTGTTCATTGGAGAAAGCAGCTGTAAGCGTTAGCTGGAAATAGTCTGAAGGATTATGATGGTAATTAAAATTTGTACTTAACCCATAGCCATTTACTTTGTAATTCGGTGTAATTCCAAAAGATATATTACTCCTTTGCCCATGGGTTTGAATATATGAAGCCAAAAAGAGCAGCGTCAAGTATAGTAAGCGGAAACTCCGTTTTTTCATTAATACAGGAACTGATAGTTCAACATCTAGAGCACAGTCGGAAAAACACCTCTTGTCCCCATATCCATCACTTTTTCCCCTAATAAGGGCTCAAACTTTCCATTTCCATTAGTGTCTTTCCACTCAAAGCTCATGTTTACCGATATCACGATTTGAACATCAATATCCCGTACAGGTTTTTCGGGAACCACAAGAGCGGATTGAAATTTTCCGGTTACGACGCAAGAGCCTGGTGGGATGGGGGAAGTCTCATTTATCGGATTTGGGACTGTAGTTCGATTGCTTTCTCCTTCGGTCAAGTGATTAAAAGGAAAACCAGATATTTCTCCAGAGGTCTCCAGTCCAAAATACCCTTGCAGTTTATTGGAATCAACTGTAATTGTTTGATTGCCTAGAAAATACTGGTTGATATAGGTATTAAATCCCAAAAAGGAAGCCACGGTACCCTCTACATCAATATCGTCAGCTACACCTTTGGGCCAAGAAGTATGTTGGATGGATAGTCCTGCTAAATTGTATACTATTTTATACTGCTGAAAACCTATGGAGGCTCTAAAAAACTCATAGGTACCAGGCGAAACATCGCTTAACGGGATACTTATTTTATTATCAGATTCGGTCAGAAACAATTCATTCTCAAAATCAATTGCTTCCAAACCCCCTTGATTTGTAGTAGGGGAAGAAAAAACAGTAGTTCCATTTTCAAAGGGTGTAAACTTATCAGGGTACAGCCCAATAAAATGTAGTCCCAAAACTTCAAAATCTGGATTTTGAGCAGCATTTCCAGCTGGAATTCCCACCGCCTCACCTAAATTATCCAATCGTTCTGCACTTGCATCCATTACAAAGGAAATATTCAGCATGAAATCTTCTGAAATTTGGTCTTCTTCCTCTAAATCCGAAGAACAGGATACTAAAACCAAAAGACCACTGAAAAGATAGCTCCATCTGATTCTCTTCATTATCATCTATTTAGATTAATTTATACTCGTTTCATATCCAAACCACGAAGATGGGTTTTTGAACAAGGAACCGTCAATGAGTTCATCCAACCAACGTTCATACCAATCAAGAAAACTAAAGTCTTTAGCAAACCGTGGCATACCCAAATCCATACTTAGATTTACCATTCTTCCCTGATAAGGACCATTTAATACTATTCCGTGAAGAAAGGCACATCCTTGAGAACCAATGGGCAGAACTCCAGAGTACAACTTGTTTATTTCTGCGGAATACTCCTTGTCTGAAATACCTTCATTCCTCAGTTTTTTGGTAAGCTCTCCCCAAACATTTTGATTAATTTCAGGTCTTAGAATGCACGATTTTCCCAAATATTTTTGGGGACTGGAATAGAGGAGTTCTTCTACCCCCTCACCTAACGGAAATATCCCATAAAAAGGACCAGCAGCAGAATTCCTGTACCCCTCACCCCCATTCCCTATTTCACCTATAAACGTTTTATAACACTTTGGCAAGCAGATGGCATATTTGGCTTCAAACTCCTCTATTTGTCTAGAAGCAGCTGGCTTGCCGAGAATATATTTGTGACCTCCTGAACCAAACACCTTGAAGTCCGAATCAATTTGTTTGGCTTGGATAAGCTTCGTTTTTATTCTAGCTATCTGTCCTGAAAAATTCGACATTTCTATTTTCGATGAGTCTTTAAGGCTGGTAAATTCAGTTGAATTTCAATGTTTTGCCGGCCGATATCATTCTGTCAAATTATCCAAACCCATATGGTTTCTTCATAGTGAATTGATAGATATAGTTTTTGAGTTGACGTATAAATTCAAAATCCCATTCATAAAATCAACGCCTTGATTTATCAAACAGCGCTCTTGGTCCATCAATCGGTATATCCAATCCTTCATCCTTTGTAGTAGTTTTAGCTTATGATTGCTTTTTGGACCATAGTAGTTTTAGCCGCCTTAGGCTTGTTATATATCTGGATACGGCTCGTCAAAATGATTATTCCTTCCAACAGTTTGGAATTGAAGTCCAATGGTCACGGGGATTCTTTTGAGTCTCAATCTTTCGTCGAAACTGGAAACGTCTTCTCTAAATTGACGAAGATTCGTAACCCAATTTCTTTAAAGAACCAAAACCCTAGAGGCAATAAATAGCCTTTAATACCTTAATATGATTGCTGAATTTCTCATTTTCCCATTTATCCTTTTGCTATATGTAGTAGGGCTGTATTTCTATGATTTTATAAACAACAATCGTAGATTTTAGATTCACAACGGCAAACTCCTATGGCCTTAGCGAGTACAATGGGTAATTTTTCGTCTACACCGGCATCTATGATCGCCAAATCAATGAAAAAAGGAAATATCTGTCTAATTCCTTATTTTTAGAAGGTAAGTGTAGACCTCTATTTCCTAATGGAATTTAATCAAACCTTACTTTTCTTTTTTAGTGCACTTGGCGCGTTTAATGGGCTTTGTTTGGGTCTGTATTTTTTATTAATCGCCAAACCCAAACATATTTCCAGCAAATTTCTAGGTTTCCTTTTGCTCATGTTAAGCGTACGAATTGGAAAATCCGTAGTGTTCTACTTCAATCCGGATTTGGCATTTATTTATCTTCAGATTGGATTATCTGCCTGTTTCTTTATCGGTCCTTTTCTCTATTTCTACGTAAGGTCCATGATAGAACCCAAAAGTACGATCCACAAAACATGGAAATACCATATCGCCCTTCTATTGCCCTTAATTGTGGCTGTCGGGTTTCTATTTCCTTTTGAATTTCATATCCACCTTTGGAGGCCCTATATTATATATAGCATATATCTTCAATGGTTTTTCTACATTCTTGCTTCGGGATGGATACTACGCCACCTGCTTGAAAAGTTACTTACATCACCAACCAAATTGGATGCCAGAAGTATTTGGGTCCTAAGTGTCTTCTTGGGCAATCTTATTATTTGGGCAGCCTATTTCTTTACCAACATTACGTATTACCTAGTTGGTGCACTAACCTTTTCCTTCTTGTTTTATTTGCTTGCCCTATTGGTTTTTATCTGGAAAAAGAACAAACAAAATGTGTTTATCCCCGAACATAAATATGGTGCAAAAAAAATTCAGGTCAATCAAGCCAATTCCCTATTGGAGCAACTGCAGGACTTAATGACCTCGGAAGAGCCTTTTATCAACGCTGACTTGAAGTCCTCAGACATTGCCAAAAAAGTAAATATCACGGTACATCAACTATCACAATTGCTAAATGAAAATCTTGGAAAAAGTTTTCCACTGTTCATCAATGAGTATCGCATTGCAAAAGCATGTAACCTCATAAAATCCAATTCTTCACTTACGTTAGAAGCCATTGGCTACGAATGCGGATTCAACTCTAAATCCACGTTTTACACTACCTTCAAGAAAATTAAAGGGGTAACTCCAGCTCAGTACAAAGGATAAGATTAAGGTTCGTATTTATAAACCCGAACTTCCAATTTATAATTTGTAATCCTCAATGGCTGCGAAAAAGGCAATTTGTTCAAAAAACGGAACAAATGAAGCATTTTTGCCTCCTTCTTCTCCTAGTCAGCTTTTTTGGATGTAAAGATTCCAATGAACAGATTGTCAAGAAAACTCCCCGTACTTCCATTTCCTCAGAAGATGCAGAGAATGGTCGTATTCTATTTATAGTTTCCAACCAGTACACCTATGGAAACTCAAATATCAATGCAGCCAATCACTTTTCCGAAATCGTTTTTGCATATGACGTCTTCAAGAAGGCGGGCTTCGAGATTGATTTTGTGAGTCCGAAAGGGGGAGCCATTCCCATCGGCTATTTAAATACATCGGACCCTTTGGAAAAACAATATCTATACGATTTTGAATTTATGGGACAGCTTAAAAATACCTTCACACCCAGCCAAATAAATCCAGCAAAATACCAAGCAGTCTACTATGGAGGCGGGGGAGCTGCCATGTACGGTGTTCCAGAGAACCAAGCCATTCAGAAAATTACCATGGCCGTCTATGAAGAAAACAAAGGGGTCATCTCTGCAATTTGCCATGGCACAGCGGGGATAGTTAATCTAAAAACGCAAGATGGGAGATACCTTTTTGATGGAAAAAAGGTAAATGGTTTCCCTGATCTATTTGAAAATAAGGAAGCGGCCTATTACCAAGAATTTCCTTTTTCCATAGAACAAACCATACGAGAAAGAGGTGGGAACTTTTCATATTCGGCAGAAGGTTGGGACAATTACTTTGTTTTTGATGGCCGATTGGTAACAGGACAAGACCCCACCGCAGCTGCTTCTGTAGCTCATAAAGTAATCGAGTTACTTTCAAAATAATAACTAATTCAAAATCATACCCTATGAAAAATATATGCATTCTTTTGGTCTTTCATTTCATTGTTTTTATGACACCCATGCTTTTGCAGGGACAACAACAATCCGCTATTGACAGCATTTTTAGTCAATGGCAGAATAAAAAAGCCCCAGGGGTTGTAGTGGGACTCATTTACGGAGATGATAAAGATTACACACTTGCGTTTGGCTACGCAGATGTTCAAAATGAGAAGAAAAATACTGTTCAAACCCCCTTTCAGATTGGATACCTATCCCGCCAGTTTGTGGTTTTCGGTATTCTTGTTTTGGAAAGTCAGGAGAAACTCTCAATGGACGACTCCATACAGAAGTTCCTGACCGATTTTCCCAAATATGACCATGAAATCAAGGTTTCCCACTTGGTAAATCACTCCAGCGGACTAAATAACCACAGTGTCCTACGTAGGCTAATAGGTATTGAAAACAACGGTATCCATACCCAAGAGGATGCTCTTCACCTTATAAAAAGTCAGGAGAAACTCAATTTTGTTCCGGGAACAGCTTTTTCTCATATGACTTCCAAAACTGAAATCACCTTAATGCTGGAAATCATTAAAAATGCTTCGGGCCAATCTTTGGAATCGTTTTTTAAAGAGCATATGTTCCGTCCATTACAGATGAACCACAGCAGTTTTTCTGAAAGTTACAACGACATACTGCCCAACAAGGCCATTTCCTATCAAACTCAAGATGACACGCTGATGTTCCAAAAAGTCGGTTTCAACAATGTCTTTTATTCCACCGCGGAAGATATGATGAAGTGGTATCGGGCATTGACAGGGAAGTCCACATCCATACTTAGTCCCCTAATCCAAAAATTGGATGAAGCTGTCACACTTGAAAATGGGGATAAATTCGATTCATGGTGGGGACAACTCACTTTGGGCAGGTCTTTTTATCATAAGGAACGGGGGCTACCGGCTTATTGGCAATTTGGACGAATAGGAGGATATGCTTCGAACGTGTTTCGGTTTCCGGACCAACAACTAACCTCTTTTGTTTTAGGAAACAACAACGTTTACAATGGCATGCCAGCCATGCTTCATGCCAATCATTACATTGAAAATCAATATACCGAACCCAGTTCCATTGACGTTGGCTTACTCAAAACCAAAAAATTATCAGCAAAAGACTTAAAGAAGTATGAAGGCCATTTCTGGGATGCGGAAAGAGGTATTGCCCGCAGACTAGTAATGGAAAGGGATACTCTATTTTACAAACGCCTCAACCAAGAAGAAGGGACAGCTCTAATTCCTTTGGCTCATCCAGAGACCTTCCAGTTTCTAAATGAGGGAGATGAGAAAATAATCCTATCATTTAAGAAATCTGAAGGTAACCTTACCTACGACATCGCTCTTGACGAGAGCGAAGCGAACACCTATTTGAGATATACCCCAATAGAAGCTACAGCCAAAATTCTGGAAGAATATCAGGGGAGTTTTTATTGTACGAGCCTTAGAATCATTTACGATTTTAATATTTACGATGGACAACTCTCTGCAAAAGGCCCCAAAGGCAGAACAGTCGTATTTTATCCCGTAATGAAGGACACCTTCAGAAGCGATGCTTTGGAATTTGGAAGCATACGCTTTGACCGTGATACCCAAAGCAACATCCAAGGGTTTCGCATTTTTACAGATGGAATTACAAATCTTGAATTCATCAAACTGAAAAAGCCTTCATAGCGCCGCAGAAATACCGTTATCGCTTAGACAGTTCCTTAAAAAGTAAAACGAATCAATTCGCTACTTTTGTAACCTAAACAAGAGGTACTATGAGTGAGCGTTTGGTCGCCCCTTCTCTATTGGCAGCCGATTTTGCCAATATGCAGCATGACATCGAAATGGTAAATCAAAGTAGGGCCGATTGGTTCCATTTGGATGTAATGGATGGTGTTTTTGTTCCCAATATTTCTTTTGGGATGCCCGTAATCAAATCCATGGCGAAGCATACTCAAAAAACGCTGGATGTACACTTGATGATTGTTGACCCGGACCGATACATCAAAACATTTGCTGAACTCGGAAGTGATAACCTCACAGTACATATTGAAGCCTGCAGTCATCTCCATAGGACCATAGGCGCCATTCATGAAGAGGGCATGAAGGCTGGAGTAGCCCTAAATCCGCATACCTCCGTCAATCTTTTGGAAGATATTATCCAAGATATTGATTTGGTTTGCATCATGAGCGTAAATCCAGGTTTTGGCGGGCAATCCTTTATTGAAAATACCTACCAAAAGGTCAGTAATCTCAAAAATCTGATAGAAAGGAAAAATTCCAAGGCGCTCATTGAAATTGATGGTGGGGTTAGTACGACAAATGCCAAAAAGTTAGTAGATGTTGGAGCTGATGTGTTGGTAGCAGGCAGTTTTGTCTTCGGAAGTGAAGACCCTATAGCGACCATATCGGCCCTTAAAGATGAAATTTCGTGATGCAGGAGTACGATTTGGTTATTATAGGTGGGGGACCCATAGGTATTGCCTGTGGTTTGGAGGCCAAAAAAAAGGGGCTCTCCTATGTTATTATTGAAAAAGGTACCATTGTCAATTCCCTTTTCAATTACCCAATAAACATGCAGTTTTTCTCCTCATCTGAAAAACTGGAAATTGATGATATTCCTTTCATAAGCAAAGAGGCCAAACCCAAAAGGAATGAGGCTCTGGAATATTACCGAAGAATTGTCACTTCGAATAAGCTAAATATCCACTTATTTGAAATGGTGAATGAAGTCACCAAGTATGGGGATTCTTTCCAAATAAACACCTCAAAGGATAGTTATCTAGCCAAAAACATCATCGTAGCTACGGGATTCTACGACCTGCCCAACAAAATCAATGTTCCTGGTGAGGATTTGCCCAAGGTTTCCCATTACTACAAGGACCCCCATTTTTACGCTAGCCAAAAATTAGCTGTAATCGGGGCTAGTAATTCGGCTATCGACGCCGCTCTGGAATGCTACCGAAAAGGGGCGGATGTAACTTTGATTATTCGTGGTTCAGACGTTGGGCAACGGGTTAAATATTGGGTGAGACCGGATATCATCAACCGTATAGAAGAAGGAAGTATAAAGGCCTATTACAATTCGGAAGTAAAAGAAATTCTGGAAGAAGAGCTTATCGTAGATACCCCTGAAGGTAAAAAACACCTCCCCAATGATTTTGTTCTTGCCTTGACCGGATACATGCCCAACTTTGAATTTTTGGAACATCTTGGCATCAAGCTTTCCAAAGATGAAAAAAGATTGCCACAATACAATCAAGATACCATGGAAACCAACGTGGAGGGACTTTATTTAGCAGGTGTTATATGTGGCGGTATGGAAACCCATAAATGGTTTATTGAAAATTCTAGAATCCATGCGCCCATTATCATCCAATCCATTTTGGAAAAAATGCAATGGGTTGGACAAGCCTGATTCCTGAAAAGTAAAGCCTTAAATTCTTATTTTTAAAGGACAACCTAAAACCAACAACAGATGGATATGCCTATGCAGCTGCATTTGGCTGCTCAATACCTAGCCACAGCCGGTATTAGTTTTTTGAATAAGAAAGAGGACGACAGTCACACCAATTTGGCATTTTCCAATGCCAATAAAGGTTTAGAAACCCGGCCCTTAGATGATAGTGGAACCAAGCTTTGCTTGGATTATCCCAATTTTTCCTTGAGGTGGGCATCCAGCAACCCAGAAACATTGACACTTCATGGAAAGTCGCATGATGAAATCGTAACCTGGTTAAAAGATATCACTTCCTCTTTGGATTCTTCCAAAAGCTACGACTACAAACTTCATTATGACCTTCCTTATAGCATGGGTCCAGATGAGACATTTCAATACAGCAATCCTGAAAAAGTAGAGACGCTAATACAATTGAGAACCTTGGGAAATACAGTTCTGTCCAAAGTTTTAGTAGAAAATAATTTGAGTTCGGACATTCGCATATGGCCCCATCATTTTGATACAGGAGCTTTCTCGGCTTTGGGCGAAAATTCAGAAACCGCAGTTGGTATGGGACTCACCATCCCTGATTCGCTGGTGGATGATTATTATTTTTATATCAGCGGCTATCTAGGTCATTCTGGGTTGGACACATCCAATTTCAAGTCGCTCACCAAAGGAAAATGGTTAAATGATGGTTTCAAAGGCGCAATTCTTCCAGCTTCGTATTCTACCCAGGAAGATGCTGTAACATTTTTCAATGAGGCTATTCAAGCTTATAAATCATAAAAAATGGATTGGTATATCCCGATAACCATTGTTCCCGCTGTTGGACTTATCATATTGTCAACTTCCAATCTTTTGATTGCCCTTAGTACGGAAATAAAAGAATTGATAAAGGGCAACAATACCACAGAGCGGTTGATTCAGACGAAATTGAAACAACTGAAACGGCTGAGTTGGGCTATGATTTTCCTGTACGTTTCCGTGGCCAGTTTTGTAATCTCAGGGCTCATTGGTGGGATTTATCAAAGTGGACATAAAATGGTCAGTGATGTTTCCATATACATCGTGGTGTTGGGTATTTTTATGGCTCTAGCCGCGTTATTCATTCTTATTGCCTATGCATTGAGCGCTCTGAAAATTAGACAAAATCAATTTTTGGATAGGTATTGATTCTTATTTTATGTTGTATATGGGGTTTTTGGCCATGTAATCTTTAATGGTTTCAGGATTCATATAGCGTTGACTTACTTTGGGTGCGTTTCCTGTTTCCAAAGCTTGTGAAGCTCCTTTCCATTCAACAATTCCTAGAGATTTGCGCACAAAGGAGCTCCAATGCAATAATTGAAATCCTAATCCAAAGGAGATAGCGCGTTCATCCGTCTTAAACTCAAATTCATCCGTAAACGAAGGGTTTCCAAGCTTGAAACCCAGACTAATCAATTGAAAACTCGTTTGGTCCCTATAGTCCACAATATGGGCAATTTCGTGTCCCAAAACCCCTATTTGGGCATCATAAGGCAGTTTGGAGAACAAAATCGGGGTAAAGCTTTCGGTGGTCTCGGTGCTAATTGTAATAACATATGCTCGCCATTTTTTGGGTAAAAACACATGCAAGATTCTTGGTCTAGACGTCAAAGGGGTCTTTCTTTTCCTAAATCTAAATGTAATTCGTGTGTCTCGTAATTGCGGATAATATGATAAGGCTGTTAATACCTGAGGTCGTATTTCTTCAGGAAATTTCTTTTTAGAAGTGTATTGTTCATAATCAGCAGATGCAAAATCCTCAGGAACGAATTCTATTTTAGGCTTTTGACCATAGGTCAAATTATACTGTCCTATAAAAAGAATGAGAAACCATAATTTCAAATTCTTTGCCATGAAGAGCGAGCCTATAATCCGAACATAAACTGAAGGGCAATGCTGGCTATAAACCCTTGTGCAACCTCATCACCGTCTGTTACAATGTTTATCTCACGTCCAAATCCTAGGGTAAGTCCGATTTGGGAAGATGAATTCTTTATCGGAAGAAAATACCCTCCTTCCAAATAAGGCTGCAGCACCAAAATATCGGTAGTCCCGGAAAGAATACTTCCATTTGGACCGATATCATCTGTCCAATCAATTTCCAAACTCCACAAATCAGTAATCAGGCCTGCCACAATTTTCCCTGTTTTTAAAGGAAAATGCTTTCTAAAACCAATGGAACCTCCAAAACCTTCTCCCTCTTCCGTGAGATTTTCATCACTGAAATCCTGTCTGTCTGTAAAGTTGCCTCCCAATCTGAATAAGAGTGAAGATTTCTCATTCAGATAGGTCTCTAAATTAACTGTAGGTATAATCCCAGCTGGATACGCTTGTACGGATACTCCGAGATAAGTTCCCTCGTTAAGAGGTGTTTTCTGTGCGCTTATGGAAATCGCAATACACATAAATAGGGACAACAAAAATGCAATCTTTACTTTCATTCTAAATCGCCTTTATTTGTTGTTCCACAATACTACTGTCCTTCAGCATAGCCCTACCATCCTTAAAACTTAGATAGGAGTACCCTTTTTTGTGATTGATAATGCTGATTTCATTCATCATCTTCCAGTGCCTAAAAATTTCCTTCCACGCAAAGAATACGGAATGTTGGGGGTCATAAATATGGGTTGGCTCCCCTCCCGCTCCGTTAATTTCTATTATACTGAAATTTTCTCCCTTGCTTAGTTCTTCAAAAGAGTTATACAATACGTCTAACCTACCGTAATGAAATCCTTCAACTTTGGAGCATATGTTATCAATGGTTTCCAGAAGTTCATCATCTATCAAATGGGTCACATCCCTAAATTCAGCTCCTCGGGTATGACTTCCAAAAGGGACCAAAATAAACTCCTTTCCCTGGTCCAATACCATATTTAGTTTGAAACCGTATTTCTTCTGAAGTGCCTCCAACTGAAAATGACTGCGTGGATTTTGTTTTATCAATTGTAGAATGGAACTTTTTCCATCTCCGATGACCGATAGGAATTTCTTTGCCACCAATCCCGTTATCTTTCCTTTCTTTTCGTCCGGCTTTCTTACATAAAAGATACCCAATTCATTTTGGTAGGGAATTAAATCCTGAACCAAAAAATCATCGTGCATCCTCAAAAAGTAGTCCCGAAACTCCTCTTTATTTTTGATTTTGTCCACACCAAAGGATTTCATCCCGATATCTGGCTTTACAATAAAGGGGTACTTAATTCTTGAAGAAAAAACCTTGTTCAAAGCATTTTCCAAGCTCTCCTGCTTAGAAATATAAATGGTTTTGGGAAAATATTCCTGCGGAATTAAATCGTAAATCTGCATTTTGGATTCCATCGCCATCCCACCATTTTTCATAGTTGGGTTTGCAGCATTGAAAAAGAAAAAGGAGCGTGCTTTTATGGAAAAGTACAACCAAGCGGGGAATAAAGGATAGTAAACCAAAGGGAATGGCCAATACTCCCAATGTGTCCACCTATATAATTTGAGCTGCCAACTTTTCATTTAATACAGGGTTAACTGGTCGGTATTGAATGAAATAATTGATTTTTTATCGTTCAAAAGATCAAAGTGCCCCAAAGAGGTGTCTTCTCCTTTTAAAACAGCTTGGGTAACACTGAATGTTTTCAATCCAGTTTTTCGATCAATTATAAAACCGTTTTCAAAATCAGAATGGTTGTTGGAATGAAAACCAACAATATCCTCTGGGCCAACATCAGCTACCCTTTCCATAAAATTGGAAAAAAGTCGCTCTCTATGCTGTATGACCTCTTCATCATATAGTGTGGCCGAAGACCAAATATAGTTTTCTGAAGTGCTCAAGGCTTTTCGATGTTGTTTGTTTTCGTCCCATCGCATTTCCAGTAATCGACCCTGTTGGAACAACACCACTGTAAATGGTTCAATTCCTTCCAAGTCGATTTTTTCCAAATAACTCTCAGGAGATTCCTTTGACATAATGTCCAAAAGGACCAATCCCCTGCTCTTTTTATAATTTCCTAATGATTTATGCTTCTTGAAAGCGCCATTCAATAAAACGCCTACATGTCCAAGTTCGTTGATTGCAAACCAAGTACCTCCCGCTTTTGGGTCTTTTGGAAACAAAATACGCATGTCGTTCACCACTTCCTGCTTTGGTTCAAAAGCGGAAGGTCGAGAAACATGTTCATCCCTATTGGAAGTGATATAGTAATTTCCCTGACTTGCTATGAAGCTTACTGTGCACATGCTTTTCTATATTCCATAGTTGAAGGAGCAACACCGAATGATTCTGGCAAATCCAGCTGGGTAAAATGTTGAATACCCACTTTAATCAAAGCATGATGATGGATAGCGTGTTCCAGATTGTACATTACCTCGCGATAATAGTTGGAATCCAACGTATTTTCCTCCCCCGCCAATTCATAGGTCACCTTCAAATCCCTATTGGGTTTTTCCAACTTTTCCTGAATGAATTCCAATTGTTCTATGGCGAATGGCACCTCATTTTCAATCCTAGGATTACGTTCCCTGCGATCATAGGAAACATCTGCCTTTTCGTATCCATGGATAAGACATAAATACAGTTCTATGACATGTCTCGTATGCTGTCCAATGGTCGAATTGGAAAGCGTCACACAAGGAGAATTGTAACAACCTTCGGGAAGTTGATGCAAAATGTGCTTGAACTGTTCTAAAGTATTCAATGAAGAATTAAACATGAGGTCTATTGTAATTTAAGGTTAAGGCGTTTTTTTATCAACAAGAACGTAAGATAAAGTGAAAATCCAAGATATAACAATCCCATAAAAAGATTCGTCACTTTACTATAATCCTGATAATTGCTAAAGACATATTTACCGAGAAAAATGAAAATCATTAGGGCTATTATTGAACCAATTCCGATACCCCAGATGTAAAATGAATAGGATTTGCCCGAGCGTTCCAAAATCCCCTTTGTGGACAATACCTTGGTCCAAGTCATCCAAAATGGGAAATGCAGTGGGTTTAAAGCACTTAATAATAAACCAAGAACAAAGGAAGATCCGATTTGGGGAAGTACCGTCACTTTTGGACCCGTCTCTACAGCTTGGCTGGCATCCATAAAGCTTATGATAGCTAAATACAAAAGCAATATAATTCCCAAAGGGAACAGGTAGTTACTAATTCTATCGGTCAAGGTCAATTTTTCGTTTCCATATATGGCCAAACGAACTACAACCAACTCTACCAAAACTACGGCTATGGCAAACCAAATGGCGGAAGTAACACTTTGTGAAGCTGCTATATCGAATGCGGTTAAATTCAAAGTCCCTAGGGGCAAAGCGCCCAAAAAGCTTATCAAGAAACCTGAAAATAAAACCTTTAGACTTTTTCTCATCTAATATCCGTCTTGACCAAACGTCGGGGTGTTTATCCCCTACTTCGGCTTGTCTTATTTCTTATTTTTAATTTTTTCCCAGTTCACATCCGCTTTGGCTTGGAGCGCATCAGGTGACTCATTTTTCCAAAATTCCAAAGTGTTTGTTTTTCCCTTGTTGTAAAATAAATACAATTTATCGTCCCGTATCTCAAATGTCTCAGGATTTATACTCACTTTCTTTCCTGATACAGCAACTGCATAGGCACAATACCCTCCATATTGTGGAGCATACTTTTCAGGATTAGCAGTGAACGTATCCAAATTTTCTTGGGATGAAAACTTATAGTTTACCCCATCCAACTTCGTGCTAAACTCTGTTTTACCTTCCAAAGCTTGATTGTCAAAATACGAAACCACATCATATCCGTTGGCCGCATACCCTTTTTTTGTATTGTAATCAATGGACTGGGCCGAAACTATAAGTCCCATAAACAAAAACAGAAAGGAAATATTTTTTTTCATATCAATAGATTGACGATTCTTTATCTAATTGTTCGATTTGGGAAACATCGACATGTAAAATGTACCATTCTCCCAATTTTTCAGCCACACCTTTTACAACTGAGGGTTGACCTATATATGGTAGTATGTCTTTGTGAATGGGATTTCCTTTCAAATCTGTCAATAAAAAATAATCGGATACCGCATTGGGGTCGCCTGCAACCAATACTGGCGGGATGCCACCTGCGATACACAAAGCTGCACAACTCCTATGGATTTTACCATAACCCGGTTTCATAACCCCAAAATAACATTTGGGGTCCACTATCTCACCTTCCACACTTACCTCGCCTATGGGCTGCGAAGAAATTATAGTAATAGGTTTGGAACCCGTTAGACTTACCTTTTGACTATCATCAATTTGTAGCAAGGTCTTGCCATTGTAATAAATCAAATTTCCTTCTATGGTAAGATGCTTGCCTTCCAAATCCCCCTCTTGATTTCGAATATCCTTTAGATAAGCATTGGGTCCAAACTTACCAAAGCCCAAAAGCACTATGTTCTTATATGTGTTTTCTGCCAACTCAACCTGTAGCATTGGGTAGGGCATCTCATGATACACTCCGGAAATCTTTGTGGCCGAATCAAAATCAAAAGCACTATTACTTGCCGGTTCTTGAAAAAAACCAAACAATAAAGCGCCCAAAACCAGAACTCCAACTCCAAAAAGCACGAAGCTTTTCAGGCGTTTCTTGGTTTCCGCTCCGACGGAATCTTCTATATATCCGACATAAAACTCATCTTGTTCCTCCATCTTAAATCTTTGCGGGTTCTACTTCAGTGCCCTCAGGCAAGGCTTTGGGATTGATAAAAACCCATCCGTTTTGTGTTCTTAACTCATAGGTTGCCACTTTCTCCGTAAAAGGTGGAGGTGACTGACCATTTTGCGGTAGGTACTGATATCCATGCCATGGACAGGTAACACAACCATCTATAATTTTTCCTTCCCCTAAAGGTCCCCCTTGGTGTTTACAAACATTGTGGATTGCGGACAATTTCCCTTCATATTTAAAAATTGCCACACGTTCCTTATCTACGGTAAATATCTTAGCACGGTTTTCTCGAATCTCATTTATTTCACAGACCTTCAGCCAGCCTTCTTTGTCGGCCTCTCCGTTTTCGTTATCCGTTTTGGCTTCCTTAAAAGCGGCTGTAATATGAAGTCCAGAAACCAAAATGAATCCCATCAACATAATTCCTATGGTAGGTAGAGATGTTTCCTGCTGAAAAGCACCCAAAAAAACATGGAGTAAAATCAATGCGTAGGCTACATACACCATCATGTGAAGTCCTTTCCAAATTTTGGGTGATAAATTCTTCAAAAAGAAATCATGACTTGTGGAGGCCATAAAAAACAGAATCAATAAAGCCAAAAAACCCAACACCTGAAAGGGAAAATTGGTCAAGGAACCATAATCCATGTTGGAAGTAAAAACAGAAACGATGGGATTCACATTTCCCAAAGTATGAAACTGAATTATTGCGAACGCTCCATGAATCAAAGCCGCCAGAAACATACTGACGCCTAGGTGCCTTCTATTGTAAAGAATGGGCAAAAACTGCGGATTTAGACGACTTAAGGGACCTATAATCAAAATAATGTGCAACATGAGAACAGCTAGTGAACCAAATGCTCGAATAATCAATGTCTCAGCAGTTCCTTCTGGGTTTAGCAATACGGTAAGTACTATAAATAGTACTAGGTACAGCACCATGGACAAAGCAATAATCTTGTCGTACCTTTTTTTATGCTTGTTCCAAAGCACTAATTTGTAGTCCAATCCCATTAGAATTCCAATTTTAGAATTTGTTGGTTCTTTATCTCATCCATCACAACGAAGCCCTTAATCATTGACCTGCTCGGAAAAACATAGCTTCCTTCACCTTCCAACTGACCTAAAACCCGACCTTTTTCACCATTTACATTGATTTCATAAACCACAGATGATGTGGATTTTAAAGGTGTTTTAACCCATATGTTGAGCAAATACTGTCGAGAGGTATTGGATAAAATCGCTTTAATTTCATCATTCTCGGTTTCCTTGACAATGTTGCCTTCAGCTTTACCTATGGGGATAGTTTCTGAGGCAGGAAAAAAGTCTAGGTTTCTGGCCGAAAGAAACAGGAGGATAGCCAATACCGGGGTTAAAACCATCCATATCCATTTATGTCGTTTTCGTAATCGGTAGTCCATTTGCTAACTGTTTTTGTTCTCAAATAGTCGCTTAATCAAGAAAGGCCATGTGGCCACCACCCCTGGAAAGAGCAAAATCCGAACCACTTTTTTACTCTCCCCCATCAAAGGATCAATGTGTTTCGCTGAGAAAATGAAGAATAACCCAAACACCAAACCGGCTAGAAAATAAATCTCAAGGATTATCAAAAACGTCATTATTGCTATATCCATGCTAAATCAAATTAACATCCGTAATTACCTCCAAGACTGCGGGTCCAGGTTGTTCGAATAGGGTTTTCATTGCCTCCTTAAGATTGTCTTGCTTTACCACACGTTTTCCCCAAGCACCACATGATTCTGCGAATTCAGCAAAGTTTGGATTAGACAGTGAGGTTTTCCAAACGTCAAACTCTCCCGCTCGTTGTTCTTTTGAAATTTTTCCTAGTTCATGATTGTTCAAAACAATAAGCTTTACAGGCATATTATATTTTACTAAAGTGGTGATTTCCGCCAAATATTGACATAGTCCCCCGTCCCCTGCCACGGCAACAACAGGTCTGGAATCGCCCACAGCTGTCCATGCTCCCATAGAAGCTGGCAAGGCAAAACCTATGGAACCCAAATATCCTGACATCAGAAAATCGTGTTCTTTGGATTCAAAATATCTACCAAACGAGTATGCATTATTACCTACATCTACACACATGACGGCGTTTTCTGGGGTAAGCTGATTCATGGCATCGAAAACGGCGATTGAACTGATTCCATTATCCGAGGTTTCCAGAAGTCGCTTTGCTTTTTCTTTTCTCCAAATTTTCCAACGTTCGGCAATCTCTGGCGTTTGATCTATCGTATTGATATTGCTTCCCAACTCAGCTTCAAATATTTCCAAGGTTCTAGAAATCTCTCCCCAAACTGCTACTTCTACTTTGTGGAATTTACTTAAAGCCAGAGGGTCAAAATCTACTTGGATTATGGGTTTTTTGGGAGTAATTCCCGTATGATTGGAAAAAGAAGCTCCAAAAACAATCAGTACATCCGATTCATTCATAAACCAAGAGGCAATTGGAGTTCCGCTTCGACCCAAAACTCCCCCACCTAATGGATGGTTGTCCGGTATCAAACCCTTTCCTTTAAAGGTTGTGACCACGGGTGCATTTAAACTTTCCGCAAATTTGACAATCGCCTTCTTATGTTCCCTTGCACCATGACCCATAATTATCACAGGGCGTTTGGACTTTTTAATAAGGTTTACCGCATCATTCACGGCTTCCTTAGGTGGCGCAATTTCTAAACTCGTAATTCGCTTTTCCGGGGTTTGCGGTTTCGCATTTGGTTTCGCTTTACGTTCTTGAACCTCATCTGGAAAGGTTAGATGGGAAACATCTCGATTCAAAATGGCGTGTTTGACCGCTAAAGACATTAATTCACTGTGCTTTGAATCACTTTGAACCCTATGATTGAATTCAGCCACGCTTCCAAAAGCCTGTACCAAATCTACTTCTTGAAAATTACCAGTACCCACCACTTGAGTGGCTACTTGACCGGTTAAAGCCAATAAAGGAGCCCTATCTACTTTAGCATCCCACATTCCAGTGAACATGTTGGTTGCACCCGGACCCGCTATGGAAAAGCAA
Source organism: Flagellimonas sp. (assembly GCF_965601775.1). Classification (GTDB taxonomy): domain Bacteria; phylum Bacteroidota; class Bacteroidia; order Flavobacteriales; family Flavobacteriaceae; genus Flagellimonas. The sequence goes on along the minus strand of NZ_OZ271837.1, from coordinate 881,123 downwards.
GCTGCTGGTTTTCCCGTCAACTTTCCATAAGCCGAAGCTGCAAAGGCGGCCGCCCCTTCGTGACGAATACCATAAAAATTGAGATTCCCCTTTTGCTCTTGACGCTTCATCGCATCTGCAAAACCTAGATTGGAGTGTCCTACCATCCCAAAAACCTTTGTAACGCCCCAGTTTACCATAGTTTCGGCCATGATATCTGAAACCGTGGTTTCATGTTCGACCTCCTCAGGTACACCAACAAAAATAGCATCGCCTTCCTCCTTTACCTCAAAGGTTTCAATACCATCATCATATCCTCCAGGAGGCAATCCCGTGCAAGGATGAAAGTCCCAACCATGCCAGGGACAACGTAGCATTCCATTTTCAATAGATCCTTCGCCCAATGGACCTCCCTGGTGAGGGCATCTATTATCTAGAGCTGAAAATTTACCTTCAAAATGAGTTAAACATATTCCTTTGTGCGCTGCGGTTACCGTTTTGACCCGACCTTCCGGAAGGTCTTTCTTATTGTCCAGCACTTTATACCACACTTTTTTTGTTGATGCCATTGGTTTGTTATTTATTTTTTTCCGTACCTAAAAGTTTAACCACCACCTTGTCTATGGTCAGTCCCTGCACCAAAATGGAGAAGACGACCACCACATAGGTGGCAAAAATCAATATCTCCCTGAATTCTCCTTCAGGTAACGTCAATGCCAAGGCTATGGATATTCCACCGCGTAGGCCCGCCCAGGTTAAAATGGTTATTTTATTTCTTCCACTTCGATGTGATTTTTTAAGAAAAACATTTGCAATCAAAATGGAGGTATACCTTGAGAGTAGTACTATTGGAATGGCAAGAAGACCTACAACCAAGTAGTTTGTTTTGAAATCCAAGCTGACAATTTCCAATCCTATCAAAACAAAAAGAATGGCGTTTAAGATTTCATCCAAAACCTTCCAGAATACATTCATATTTTCTTTAATGGGCTCACTCTCACAAGACTTATGTAAAAAATCCCCGATAATAAGACCGGTCACTACCATGGCCAAAGCACCAGATACATGGAGCATTGAAGATAACCAATACCCTCCCATCACCAATGCCAAAGAAATATGCACCGCGACTACAGGTGCTTCATAAATATTCTTTAGAAAAAGTCGTCCAAGAAAACCGAGGGCAAATCCCATGGCGACACCTCCAAGGGCTTCCTGAGCAAACTCTAAAACTATATGGGAAGCTTCCACTCCATGTCCACCACTCATTGTAGCAATAGAAAGCAATGAAATGAATACCACTATTCCTACCCCATCATTGAATAAAGATTCGCCCACAATTTTTATTTCCATATCTGGTGGAGCTCCCGCCTTTTTAAGCAGTGCTAAAACCGCAATTGGGTCTGTTGGAGAAATTAAGGCGCCAAAAACCAAACAAAATATATAATCGATATGAATTCCCAGGGCAGCAATACCGTAAAAGAAAATCGTGCCAATTAGAAAAGTTGAAATTAAAACCCCCAAAGAGGCATAAATAAGGACAGGGCCTTTTTCTTCCAACAGACTATGAATTTGAACATGGATAGATCCGGCGAAAAGCAAGAAGCTCAAAAGGAAATCAAATAGTATGGTCCTAAAATCTATTTGATCAATCACGGAACAAACACTTATAAAAGCCTCTTGGTCAATAAAACTTAAGGAACCTATAAGCCCAGAGGCGATGATGGCCAACACCATTACGCCTATCGTATCAGGCAACCTCAAAAGTTTCTTATTGAGAAAACTCAGAAGTGAGGATAAGGCAACGATTCCCGTGAAAATAGTGAACATACCTTATATTTTACCGAACACCTGCATAGTTGATTCCTGTCAATTCGTGCATATCCCTATTAAATGTGGACAAATCATTATGGTTAAACTTGGTTATATCATCATAACCACAGGAACGTGCTATTACTTTGATTAAATCATTGGTCGCCACAAAGTAATTATGAAGTTGTTTGGCAGAAGCATCTATAATCAAGCGACTACGTAAATGTTCTTTTTGGGTTGCGATTCCAACCGGGCAGTTGTTACTTCCGCAGGCTCGCATTCCTAAACAACCTATGGCCTGAATTGCCGAATTGGAGACTGCAATGGCGTCAGCTCCCAACATCATGGCTTTGGCAAAATCCTCTGCGATACGAAGGCCTCCGGTTATAATCAACGATACATCCGTAACTCCAATTTTATCGAGATACTTTCGCGCTCGAGCCAATGCAGGTATAGTGGGTACATTGATGTTATCCCGTAGGATGGTAGGAGCAGAACCCGTTCCACCTCCACGACCATCCAAAATGATATAGTCCACACCCACATCTAAAGCAAATTGGATATCCTTTTCTACATGACTTGCGGCAATCTTGAACCCAATGGGAATACCTCCGGTACGTTCACGAACTTTATCCGCAAAAGCTTTAAAATCTTTTACTCCATGAAAATCAGGGAATGTGGCTGGGCTAATGGCAGTTTGCCCCTCTTCTAATCCCCTGACCTCTGCGATTTCTTTGCTCACTTTATTTCCTGGTAGGTGACCTCCCGTTCCAGTTTTTGCACCTTGTCCCCCTTTAAAATGAAAAGCTTGGACATGTTCCAATTTATCCAATGAAAATCCAAATTGGGCCGAAGCCAATTCGTAAAAGTATTTGGAATTGTTTTTTTGCTCATCAGGCAACATACCTCCCTCACCGGAACAAATGCCCGTTCCCGACATTTCCGCTCCTTTGGAGAGTGCTATTTTTGCCTCTCTGGACAACGCCCCAAAGCTCATATCACTTACAAAAAGGGGAATATCCAAAACCAATGGTTTTTTTGCTTTAGGTCCAATTATAACCTGGGTCGCCACTTCTTCATGATCTAAAAGTGGACGAGTAGCCAATTGAGCAGGCAAAAACTGAATATCATTCCATTTGGGCAAGGTGTTTCTATCCACTCCCATGGAAGCCGAAAATCCGTGGTGACCTAGATTCTTAAGGCCGTTTCTGGCCAATTCTTTAATATATCCCGTATATGGTTCAGTATCCTCTGGGTGGGTATCGGCATATGTGCCTAGATAGGCTTCGCGATCAAAGGGTTGTGGGTGCTCATTTTCGAATGCCACCACCTCATTCTCATCAATTTTTAAAGAATCGCCCTCAACATATTCTTGAAACTTATGGAGCTGTTCCTCATTGTTGTACTCACTTATGCCTGTATCATATCGATAATCCCATCCATGAACCCCACAGATAAGATTTTTTCCGTCAATATGTCCATCGGCCAATAAAGCACCTCTATGATGACACCGACCATACAACACGGAAATTCCTGTTTCGTGCTTTATGATTACTAAATCTGTGTTTTGAACTAGGGCGTAAGAGGGTTGTTTTTCTTTTAATTCAGAAATCTTGGCGATTTCAATAAGATTGTTTTCCATTATGTTGGTTGTTCTCAGGTTGTTGGAAGTTCAGTCGAACTCCAAGTTTTAACATTACGCTTTAAGTTATGCTAAAATTTTCTTAATGTGGATGATACAATAAAAAAAGTCCAGCAGCGACCGCCAGAGGACTTAAAAACATAGAAAAAGAGCTAAGACTTCAGATAATATCTATCTTGGTGGTGGTCCTCCCGGAGGGGGTGGTCTATCACCAGGCGGCCCGGGTCGTAGTGCTCCAGATACAATTCGCTTTAGTTTCTGTTTTTGTTTGGCATCGCAAATTTCTTCAATTTGCCTAAAATACCTGAAAACTTCCATTTCTCTGGCAGTTGATAGCTCCCCCATTTTTTTTGCAAGGGAATCCAATTCTTCATCAGATAATTCCGTCCCTCCCAAGTTTGAAAAGAGTATTTCCTTTAGTTCTCGTAGTTCATTATCGATTCCCCGCATTTTCCTGTGGTGCTTTCGGTCCAATTGCATAAAGCTTTCGGTTTGCTCCTCACTAAAATCAAGTAGATTAGAGATGAATTCTCTGGGCGGCCTCTCTTTTTGATTTGGTTTTTTCACAACCAAATACAACAGTACACCATTCATGACCATCAAAAATCCTAAAAGTACAATCAGAAGAATGTTCTTTTTCATCACACCTTAGTTTAAAATAGACTCTTCTTGAGGTGAAGAAAGCCCATAGGTCTGAGCAAACGTTTCCAATTCTTGGTCTTGGTTAGCACTATTGTAATAGTATAATACCCCTAAATTTAAAAAAACAAAGGCTAGAAGTGCTGCAATTTGAAGCCTCGGGGTCAACCAATTCAAAACTAGAGAAGATTCTTCCAGACCTTCCAGTTTTGCAAGCTCGCTTAGCACCTTATCCTTGAAAAAAGGTGCCGTATCCACTGATTTAATATCAGAGACTGAGTCTATTAAATCATTCAGATGGTTAAATGTATTTTCACTATCATTCATAACTTTTAATGGTGGTATAACTAATTAGATGTTCTTTCTTCCAAAAACTTGCATTACCAACCCTCCTTTTTATAATATGTTGTTAAAATTTGTTTTAAGTTCTTCCTCGCCCTAAAAAGCAACGACTCCACCGAGGATACACTTTTTTGGGTAATCTCACTTACTTCCTTATAGCTCAGTCCATCAATTTTGTGCAATGTAAAAACCACTTTTTGTGCTTCTGGCAACTGGTTTATGGCATTAAAAAGGGTTTCCTGCTGTTCTTTTCGCTCAAGTTGCACGCCAGGGTGGTTAAATTCCGTGAAATAAGCCGTCTTATCCATAGGTACCGAACTTCCACTTAACGAATGCATAAACCCAAATCGTTTTCTCGTGTTCTTTTTACGAATGAACTCTAGACTTTTATTTACCGAAATCCTATAAATCCAAGTCGTCAGTTTGGAATTACCCTGGAATTTGGAAATGGACCGATAGACTTCGATGAAAACTTCTTGAGCAATATCTTCTGCATCTTCTGCATTAGGCACAAAGGACAAACACGTATTAAAGACCAGTTTTTGGTAATCATCCAAAAGTCTGGAATAGGCCTGTTGTTTTTGGGCTTTTAAATCTTCTAAAAACTGTTTATCGTCCAAGAAACTGAATAAGTGAGTCCCTTACAAAATAAGGGCAATTCAAAAAAAATTGACATTTCGCACAAGTTTTTTTTGGAAACCACATCTAAAGCTTCAAACAGAAATCAATAAACAATGAAAACAAACAAGCAAATTCTCTTTTTGGGGGTAGCGGCTTTAGCTATGGTTTCCTGTCAAATGAAAGCACAATCCCATGATAACGAAAGGCAGCATAGGAAGCCCCCAAGTATTGATCAATTATTTAAGGATTTAGATGCAGATGAAGATGGAAAGCTGTCCAAAAAGGAGGTGAGAGGTCCATTAAAAAACCACTTTGACAAGGTGGATTTGAACGAAGACGGTTATTTGACCCGGGAAGAGCTGGAAAAAGCTCCTAAACCTGAACGAAAGGGTTCAATAAACAGAGATAATTAATTATAGTAAACCCAAAGTGATGAGAAGAAATCCAATTTTGTTTTTTTCAACCCTTATCATTTTAATGATAATCGCGTGTAGCTCAGACAGTGATGATTCCGACAATTTTACTGATGACGGTACTCCTGGTGAGGAAGTAACCTTAAGTGCAGCATTTAATGAATTCGATTCCGATGAAACCACCATTTATTTGGATGGGAACAATGTGGTAATAGAAACTACCGGATTCCCCAACCATGAAACGGTATATTGGGGGTCTGGAAGCGATTTATATAGAGAAGAACCGGATGTAGCTTTAACACCTAGCCTCATACCTAATTTTGATGGTTCGGCCACCTTGGTGGTCTCTGCAAATCCCCAGTTGGCCTCGAGCAGCACTTCTACAAGTTTAGGCAGTATTGGTATTGCGGTCAGTGGTGCAGCCATTTTTAATGACCAAGAAGGTAATGGCCCGCTTAGTGGCGCAGCAGCAAGTCTGGATTGGACAGGTGGACATATTGGCCCATCTGTTTATCACTATCATCTGGAGCCAAAAGCGTGGTCGGATGATGATGATTCCCTAATTGGAATTTTAGCTGATGGTTTTTTCATCTATGGCAGAAAATGTTTTTCCACTGGTGATTATCCTACAGATTTAGATACTTCCGGCGGACATATCGGAATAACCCAGCATTCATCGGAGCCAGTTTATCACTATCATATCGAGAATGAGTTGTATTTAAATCAATATTATGTCATTTTCCCCGGAGACTATCAAGGAACACCGAGCAGCATTAATTAAACTGGTATTAGCTCTATCTGTAATCGCATTGTTCTTTCTTCTTGGCAGAGCCAACAAAGAGAACATTGGAACACGGGCTATACCAGATGTTGAGGTTAAAAAGGAGCTCTTGGTTTTAAATAAAATAGAAGGTAAATGGTACTACCAAGGAGTTCCTTTTGGCGGTTATGCCATACAAACTAATGATACCGGACAACTCATCGAAAAAATTGGTTTTGTGAATGGGAAAAGACAAGGGCTTGCATTAAAATGGCATTCAAACGGATTGATTTCCAGTGAAAAATACTATCAGGAAAACAGGCTGGAAGGAACTACCAAAACCTGGTGGCCCAATGGCCAACAAAGCACAGAATCAAATTATTCCAATAGGCAACGACATGGTATTCAGAAAAAATGGTATCCCAGCGGACAAATAGCCCGAATAATGAGGTTTAATCAAGGTAAAGAAGAGGGACTTCAACAAGCCTGGTTGCAAACTGGTAAACTATATGCAAATTATGAAGCCAAAAACGGCAGATTTTTCGGCTTAAAACGATCTAACCTTTGTTACCAATTAGAAGATGAAGTGGTACAAAAATAGTTGGGGTATAATGATATTATTCGCTTTTTTGAGCTGTAATAATTTCGGAAAAGAACAGAAAACAAGCCGAGTAGACGCCCTGCCCTATTACGTGGACGCTTCATTCACCCCAAAATGGATAAGCCCAAAAAGTCTCGATACCCTTAACATACATAAAGTACGTCCCTTTGGACTTATCAATCAATTGGGGGATAGTATCAATGAAAAAACTTTTGAAGGTAAGATTTACGTAACGGACTTCTTTTTTACCTCATGCCCCGGAATTTGCCCTAAAATGACCAACAATATGCTATTGATTCAAGAGGAATTTGAAAAAGATGATGAGGTATTGTTGCTGTCGCACTCGGTTACCCCAGAATATGACTCTGTACCCGTGCTTAAGCATTATGCGGATGCCAAAGGAGTGATTTCCAACAAATGGCATTTGGTCACAGGAAACCGAAAAGAAATATATGACCTCGGCCGTTATGGCTATTTTGTAGAGGAAGATTTAGGATTGCCAAAGGGAGAAGATGACTTCCTTCACACCGAAAACTTCATTTTGGTAGATAAGAACAGGCATATTCGAGGTATTTACAATGGCCTGAACAAAACGGCTATCGCCCAACTAATTGCAGATATCAAGACCTTGAAGAAAGAAGGATAAGGTGTTTTATGAATTCAGCCACTGCTTAAACTCAGCGGCACGATTCTTACTGATGATAATGTCTACCTCTGAGTTGGGATCAACCAAAATCTTCAACTGATTGTTTCCATATTTTATAATCTTGCTAATCGCAGAAATGGCAACAATAAATTGTCGGTTTGCCCTGTAGAAATGGGTTTCATCCAAATTGGAAAATAGTTCGTCCAAACTTGAGTTGGATGTGGATTGACTACCATCGAAACAAACCACATAGGTAATGGTGCTTTCCATAAAAATATAGGCAATATCATCGGTTGAAACAGGACGAAGTTCATTACGCACATAGGTAAGTATCCGTTTCTTTCCTTTTTCCGTATTAGCGCTTTGTGTTTCTGGTTTGGTCTCGATTACCCGTTGCTGATAGTTGTCCAGGTCCTTGTTCAGTTTTGCCAAGTTGACCACCTCATCCTCCAGCTTTTGGTTTTTGACCTCCAACCTTTTTTCATATGAACTTCCTATAAGGCGTACCATGATTACTGAGCAAAGTACAATAGCGAAGCCCATGATGCTAAAAATGGTATAAAACCTGTTGCGGAGGCTGGTAATCTGTCCTGTTATTTTGTTTGTGTTGGCATGGGCCGCAATAATCCAATCCGAATTGGGAACTGGATTCAGATAGATGATTTCGGACTGCGTCTCATCGTCTTCCTCAAAATTTCGGATTCCCCCGAAACTTCGTTTACTCGTGAGAAGGTCATATAAATCTTCGGGATTCATTTCACTATTAAATGAACTAACAAAAGTCTGATCAGGGTTTATTTGTTGTCCTCGTTGTGTTGGGTCCGGGTGACACACTTCCTTTCCTGACCAATCGAACATACAGATAAAACCATTTTCGGTATCCGTATCTTTTATGCTCTCCTGTACATTTTCAATTATGGTTTCCTTATCAACACCATTTTCAATTTGAAACCCTATCATTTTTGCCATTTCATTCGCTTCCCTTTTGCTTGCTTCCAATTGGGTCTCCAACAGTTGATTGGCACTTACCTTAATAAATGAACGCACAGAAACACTTGCGATCAATATAAAAATCAATGTGATGGCCAAAAACGTAAAAAAGTAAAGTCGGTCTTTACGCATAATTGAGGTCGAAAATTATAGGCGACTAAGATAAGAGATATGTTTCGCATAGACCTCACAATTCATCATGCGGAAAAAAGCGCTTATTAATTCCCTTTTAAAACCAAATATTCCCTCTTATCCAAATTTTGTTCTCCTAACCCATTGATATGGAATTGTTTTGGCCCAACAAAAAACAAAGTCCAATTCTAAATTCCAACAAATGAAAAACATTTTAAAATTCCTTTTACCCTTGGTATCACTTCTTGTTTTTAGCTGCACCAATGACAGCGAAAGTGATTTACTGGACCCTATCCCCGAAAGTGTGGAAGAGGTTGGTGAGGATGAAACCGTTGATGATGCAATCACTTTTTCAACGGACATCCAACCTATTATAGCAAGTAATTGCCTTGGATGCCATTCCAATCCGCCTAGAAACGGAGCGCCTTTTCCGTTGGTCAGTTTTCAACAGGTAAGTTCCAGGAGCGGCGCTGTACTTCGTACGGTTTCATTGCAAACGGGACAGCCCACTGCCATGCCACCTTCAGGGAGAATTCCACAAGCATCAATAGACCTAATCAATCAATGGATTGAGGGTGGATTGATTGAATAAAAACGTAATCCAAAAATAAATACCAATGAAAAATCTTAAAAACACATTATTTCTAGCACTAACAATTTCAATACTGGGCAGCATTTCGGTTAATGCCCAAAGCAAATACATTGACAAAAAAGGGAAAATTGTATTTGAAGCCTCGGAGAAGTTATTTGAAGAGGTAAAAGCTCAAACCGAATCCGCCACTGCCATATTGGATTTGGAAACCAATCAAATCGCCTCATTGGCTTTGGTAAAGGGATTTCGATTCAAAAATTCTTTGATGCAAGAGCACTTCAATGAAAACTATATTGAATCCGACACCTATCCCAAAGCTACTTTCAAGGGCAAATTAATAGATTTTGACCCCTCCCAACTTTCTGAGACTCCTTCAAAAGTTTCCGTGGAAGGGAAGATGAATCTCCATGGAAAAGAGAAAGACATCCTCACAGACCTGTCCATTTACAAAAAGGAGAATGCCATCATAGTGGATGGAGGTTTTAAAGTCAAACCCGAAGATTTTGACATCAGTATTCCCAAAATTGTAAGAAACAAGATAGCCAAGGAAGTTTTGGTACAAATCAACTTTAACCTCATCAGAAAATGAAAACAAAGAAAGGTATTACCATCGTTTCTGCGGGCGCTCTTTTGGTAGTAATTGCTTCATTCTTAGCTTTTAACTACATGTACAAACCTCACAGGAACATTGCCGAAGAAAGAGCCTCAAGTTCATTATCCTCAACGGAACTCCATGAGAATTTTACGAATTCAGTCAGCTCATCAGAGAGCTTGGTTGATAAAACAGTTGAAGTAAGCGGTTCCATTACGGAAATAGAGGAACAAACAACAATAATCCTAGATAACAGGGTGCAGGTTGACTTTAACCTAAATGGAGAAGCTCAAATACCTTTTAAGCGTGGGTCCAAAATCACCATAAAAGGACGCTGTGTGGGGTTTGATGATCTTCTCGAAATAGTAAAAATTGACCAGGCTATCCTAGTCAAAAAACACTAAACCAAAAAATAAACAAAATGAAAACAATTTATATCATCCTATTCCTATTACCGGTATTGGGTTTTTCGCAAGATGACCTATTATCGGAAATAGATACACAAAACACTAATGATTACGAAGGTGCCGCTTTTAAGGGACTGAAAATTGTAAACTTTGAGTCTACTAAAATGGTATCAAAAAAAGAACTCTACTTTGTAGTTTCCCACAGATTTGGGTCTATTAAACCCGGTTTTGAAGATTTTTTTGGCCTTGACCAAGCAGTTACCCGTCTCAACTTCATTTACGGTATTTCAGACGCCGTTAATATTGGGGTTTCTCGGAGTTCTTTTCTAAAAACCTATGAAGGCTCACTAAAACTTAGATTGATAAGGCAAAAAAAGCAAGGTTCTCCATTTGCCGTGGTAGGTTTTGGGACCTTGTTGATAAATGGCGCATTGGATGATGCCAATTTGCCCGGTCTTGAATTTGAAAATCGTTTAGGCTATACCGCACAACTGCTGATTGCAAAAAAGTTCAATAAAAACTTTTCACTGGAACTCATCCCAACTTTTTTCCATGAGAACCTGGTCCAGCTGGATGAGCAAGAGAACTCGCAATATGCCATCGGATTTGGTGGAAGGCATAAAATCTCAAAACGAGTTTCTTTAAATGTAGATTATGGACTGCATTTGAATAGAGCTTCAAATTCGCCCTTCAACAATCCGCTTTCAATAGGATTTGATATCGAAACAGGAGGACACGTTTTCCAACTGCATTTTACTAATGCTCAGCCCATGAATACAAATGGCTTCCTTGGTCAGGCGACCGGTGATTGGACTGAAGGTGACATTTTCTTTGGCTTTAATCTTTCAAGAGTATTTTAAAAAGGTAGGAGATATGAAAACCAATATTGCAAGAATACCGGTACAAACTTCATTTTGCAATCTGTGCTCGGTTACCATTAAAGATGCCTTACTAAGCATTAAGGACATTACAAATGTAAATCTCTATCCTTCTGATTCTTTGATCGTATTCAATTTCATCAGGGCCAACGAAATTTCAAAAGCTCTCAATGTTCTGACCGAATTAGGTTGTCCGGAGGAAGGTGAGAAAGTAAAAAACAATTTAAATGTTGCGTTTTGCAGTTGTCAGAGAAAACAAGTTCAAAACTAACATCCTTGAATTCAATTTTAATTGAAAAGGGAAACGCAAGTATGGAAACATCACCATTGAAGTATTCCCTTTTAAAGCCAAATATTCCCCTTCACAAACATTTATAATGATGTAAAGCCTTGATGTGGCTTGATTTGCATCGTAATTCATTAACCCTTTTAAAAAATAATAAAATGAAAAAGTATGTATTTATGACCGCCTTGCTTGCCTTGGCTTGGAGTTGTTCTGAGGATGATTCCAATGATTTAATCAACGAAGACCCAGCTCCAGATGACCCAGTTGGAACTGCATCGGTGATAATTAATGAGGTTACCTATTTGGACGGTTCCGTTGAGATTTTCAACAATGGAGATATCAATGTCGACCTCGACAATTATTTTCTTTGCTTGGGTCCTGGCACCTATAGAAGAATTGGTGCTTTGCAAACTCAAGGAAATGTTGATTTAGCACCTGGCGAATTCTTGGTAATCGACTATGATATGCCTAACGCCGAAGGTGGATTGGGATTATATATTGACAATTCCGACTTCACTGACCCATCCACTTTACTCGATTTTGTACAATGGGGTGCAGCCGGAAGTGCTCGGGAAAATGTAGCTACTGCCGCAGGTATTTGGACAGCAGGAGACTTTGTTGAAGTTGTTGGTAGTGCGGACAACAGTATCGCATTCGATGGCGAAGGAAACGCGGCTTCAGATTGGTCTGAGACTACAACTCCTTCTTTAGGCGCTGAAAACGTTTTTAATGCTCCTGCACAAAACGCTTCCATAATTCTAAATGAAGTTGCCTATTTGAATGATTCCATTGAACTATATAACAATGGAGATGTTGCTGTGGACGTAAGCGATTACTTTCTATGTCTTGGTCCTGGAACGTATAGAAGAATTGGAGACCTCCAAACCGATGGAGATGTGAATATGACTCCAGGTTCTTTTTTAACCGTTGCTTATGAAATGCCAAATACGGAAGGTGGAATTGGTCTATATGCCAATAACGCAGGATTTGGAGACCCTGCCAATATCCGTTCTTTCGTTCAGTGGGGTGCTCCAGGAAGTCCTAGAGAAAACGTAGCTGTAGATGCCAATATCTGGACCGAAGGTGAATATGTTGAAGTTGTAGGTAGCGCAGATAACAGTATTGCTTATGATGGCGAAGGATTTAGCGCTTCAGATTGGTCAGAGACTACTGAAACTACCTTTGGTGCTGCCAATATTTTTGCAGCTCCTACAGTACGATCTATTGTAATCAACGAAGTGGAATATTTGGTTGATGACCTTATAGAACTGTACAACAACGGTACAGAAACTGTTGACCTTTCCAACTATTGGATGTGTTTTGGTCCTGGACAATACTTCAGAATTGGGGATGCTACAGCCACTGAAATTGTGAGCGGTAACGTAAACTTGGCTCCAGGGGAATTCTTGGTCATTACCCCAGTAGTATTGGAAGCACCTAACGATGCAGGTGGACTCGGACTCTATGCCAATAATGATGGATTTGGAAATGCGGCCAACATCAGAAGTTTTGTACAATGGGGTGCTTCAGGAAACGTAAGGGAATCTGTTGCCGTTGAAGCTGGAATCTGGAATGCAGGTGGATTTGTTCCTAATGTCCCTTTTGGTTCAAGCATAGCTTATGATGGCGAAGGTTTCACTTCAGATGACTGGGATGGCACTTCTACCCCTACCCTAGGTGAAGGAAATATAATTACCGTTCCCGTACAAGTAAGATCAGTAGTAATCAACGAAGTTGAATACTTAATCAATGACGAGATTGAACTCTACAATAATGGTAATATAGCTGTAGACCTTTCAGACTATTGGATGTGCTTTGGTCCTGGACAATATTTTAGAGTTGGGGATGCAGCAGCAACAGATATTGTAAGCGGTAACTTATCCTTGAATCCTGGTGAATTCTTGGTTATCTCCCCAGCTGTTCTTTCTGCTCCAGACGACGCAGGTGGTTTGGGTCTCTATGCCAACAACAATGGATTCGGAAACTCTGATAACATTAGAAGCTTTGTGCAATGGGGTGCTTCAGGAAATGCCCGTGAATCTGTAGCAGTTGAAGCCGGTATTTGGAACGCAGGTGGATTTGTTCCCAATGTAACCTCTGGTTCAAGCATAGCTTACGATGGGGAAGGGTTCACTTCAAACGATTGGGGTGAGGATGCTACTCCATCGCTTGGATCATCAAATTAATGTCATCTCGAACTAGTAATTAAAACAAGTTTATCTCTAACCTAAAACAGTACGTCATGAAAAAAGTAAAATGGACAGCAACTATTCTGTTAAAGACCTTGGCCTTATTAATGCTAACCGCAGTATTCTCCTGTGATGACGATGATGATGCGAGTTATGGGAATATTGATGAGTTAACACCCTACGAGGACTTGGTTTACCGCAAAGGGGAAATGAATTGCTATGTTTAATATTTAGTTTTCCAGTTTAGTTGTTTACTTGCCCATGGAAGTATATGTTCCTAGAATATCGCTTCTGTGGGCTATTTTTGTAAAGCGACATATCCTTAAAATCACTTTGCAATCCATTTGAAATATAGAATGACTTTGAGAAAAAGTGTCATATTATTTGTTGTTCTGATCATTGGTCTATTGTTGTTTCGTTATCTGGATAAGGTAACAAGCGAACAACCCAATGAAGTATCCTTAACGGCCGAAGCCGAATACCATATAAAGTCCGAAGATTTATTGGATTCATTCATTTCAAATGAAGAGTTGGCCAATAAAATGTATGTGGAAAAAACCATAGAGGTGGAAGGCATAGTAAAAGAGGTGACTTTTTTGAACAATAGATATACTGTATTATTGCAAGGCAATGGATCATACACCTGCATTATGTGCGATATGAAAGAAGACCAAGTAGCGCAGGTCCAAACATTGGCTAAAGGCAATTCGGTTGTTCTTAAAGGTATTTGCAAGGGGTTTTTAATGGACGCCATTTTATTGAATTGCGTATTGGTAAAAAAAACAAATGAATAGATTTCTTTTACTTCTTGTCTTTTTCGTATCTCAAATTTGTGTGGGACAAACCGGTGGCCGTATTATCACAAAGCAAGGTCAGGTGAGCTTTTTTTCACACACCTCTGTTGAGGATATTGAGGCAACCAACAACCAAGTATTGAACATTGTGGATTTCTCTTCTGGTGAAGTTGCCATAAGCATGCTAATGCGGGCTTTCGTTTTCAAAAAAGCTCTAATGCAAGAGCACTTTAATGAAAGTTATATTGAATCCGATATCTATCCCAAATGTTCTTTCGAAGGGAAAATATTGGACTTGGAACAGCCGCTACCAGCTGAACAGACCAAACTTATAAAAGGTTTGGTAACCATCCATGGGGTGTCCAAAGAATTGGAAATAAAGACCAAAATTGAAAACAACGAAAATAAAATCAGTTTTTCAGGAACTTTCAACTTGCAGGTTGCCGATTTTAAAATCAAAATTCCTCCTATTGTAGCAGGAAATATTTCAAAGACCATAGAAGTTAACTTTAGATTTGAAGAGTATTTGCCTTATGAGAATTAAGATATACCCCTTGGTCCTAGTTTGCTTTTTGGCAATATTCAATTTGGGCCATTCGCAGAGTCTGCTGGAATCGCTGGAGCAAGAACATGAAAACGCCAGTTATCCGGTACAAGCTACTTTTAAGGCTACATTAATCGGATTGGGTCAATCCGTGGAAACTCGTAGAAAAGGTGGCCTTGAGATTTCGGTAAATACTCGTTTTTGGAATATTCCACAAGAAACGCAGGCATTTATAGCAGACAGAGTGACCTCCAGATTTGGGGCGTCCTATGCCTTTTCCGATAGATTTACGCTTGGGGCTGGAATAACTACTTTCGATGGAATTTTCGATGCTTTTGGAAAGTTCAGGTTGGCGTATCAAAAAACAGGAAAGGGTTGGCCGATTTCAATTACCCTTTTCCAAAATGCCAGTCTTAAAACGAATCCGGGGAGGTCCATCAATCAGGCCGATTCTTTTTCTGATAAGCTTTCGTTTGGCACCCAATTGTTGGTTGCAAGGAAATTCACTCGGAATTTTTCTTTGCAAATTTCCCCTACCTTTATTCATAGAAACTCAGCCATAAGTCCAGAAGACCCAACCAATCACTTTGCATTGGGTTTTGGAGGTAGATACCGAGTCGGTGGGCATGTTTCCATTACGTCAGAGTACTATTATTTAGCCAATCCCATTGAATCCTCTACCACTTTTGATGCCTTTTCGTTGGGAGTCAATTGGGAGCTTACTGATTTAATGCTTCAATTCTACATGACCAATTCCCATAACATTGCCGAGGATGTCTTTATAACACAGACACGAAACAATTTCAATACGCGTGATGGGAACTTTTTCTTTGGTTTCAATGCCACTATTCTATTGCATCTTAAACAGAACAAACTGAAAAAAGTAAAGTAAGGCGTTTACAACTTGTTGGTGTTCCTCTGATACTTTGATAATCACATTATACGGACAATTTGCAGGGTGGAAATTGGTTTTATTTTTAACCATCCGTTGCTAAAACCTGAATCAAAAAAATCCCAAGAAGGAAAATCACTCCTTGGGATACTACCTAAACTTAAAAAAGCTAATTCAAGGGGTTTAGTTAAATGCCAAGCCTACCCTTATCACTATCAAGGGAGAGAAAGTCGCGTTAAATTCATCATTGCCCCCAGCTGCCTGGGTAATAAAACCTACATCCAAAAAGGGGGTAAAACCTTTCGAAATGTGAAATTGTAATTCGTTGGTAAGGTTCAATCCTAATCCTTGGATGGCTCCCCCATCCTCACTTAACTCATCTGAAGCGATTATTCTGTAGCCCAGATTAAAACCTGGCTTATAAGACACTTTATCACTCAGCGAAAATCTAGGTTTTAAGGCAAGGGCCAGTTCATAGAAAGTTACATTCTCATCAAACAAAGCCAAATAAGGAAGGGCAAAATTGCCATTGATCCCAATGGCAAAACCTGGGGTTATAAAAAAGTCATAGAAAGCAAGAATGGAAACCCCGCTTTCCAAGTCAAAATTCTGATCAAATTCAGCAACGTAGACATCTCCGCCGCTAAGAAGGCCTACGGAGAAGCCATATTCGTTCTTTTTGGCATCTTGTGCTAACATGGACACACCCATCATTATTGTAAAAAGCAGTCCCACTATTGTTTTCAAATTTTTCATTTGGTATGTGGTTGAGTTATGTTAAACAAAGTTTAGCGTATCATTCTCAGAACAACGACCGTTTCTTCAAAAGATCCATTCCCATCAAAATCGAACTCTAGGATACCGTTTAGTTCCAGAACATCTTCCGACGTCAAGGCAATCCCTAAAAAGGCTTCATCACCAGGCTCGTCTGCATCGTCTAAAAGGACTAATTGAGCACCTGAGAATCCCAGTTGACCAGAAAATTGTTCGGATGAGCCGCCAGGTACACTTATAGTAGACGTAAATCTTCCATTACTTTGAATATTTAATGTCATACTTCCCCCTTGCGAAACAATCTCAACGTTACTATTTGGGTCTGAAAGCTGCTGAAATTCAGCAAAAATTGCCGTCCAACTTCCTGCTATATCGTCCATAGATAGGTTGCTACCATCTAACGGAAAATCAAATTCACCTTCGTCCTCACTACATCCAATACATAGGAATAAACACAATGAAAGCAACAAACAAGACATGTTTTTGCCTCTTGAAACATTTTTGAAAATACGATTCATGACTTTTGTTTTTTTGGTTCTGTTAAAGCTATAGAACCATAAAAGCAATGGATGCCAGTCTGGTAACCATTTCTAACAGAATGGTTACATTACAATGCAAAGAATAGAATGCAGTACTTGATTAAATTCTTGACTTGTTAAACTGAGAGGGTGTAGTTCCGTAGACCTCCTTAAAACATTTGGTGAAATAGGACAGATTATTGAATCCGACCTGATAGGCAACTTCTGAAACATTGCCCCAATCCTTTTTTAAAAGTTCGGCAGCTTGCTGAATTCTCAGATTTCGAATAAAGTCAGAAGTGGGCATCCCTGTAATGGCCATGAGCTTGCGATACAGCTGGACCCTACTTACTCCCATTTGGGCACTTAGAAAATTGACGTTTAGGTCCGACTTATCCAGGTTTTCCATGATCAATTCCCTGAACTTGTTCAAAAAACGATTTTGTTGTGAGTCTACTAATGTTATATCCTTCTTTTCAAACATTCTGGACTGAAGCTGTTTTTGCAACTGTTGTCGTTGTTCCATAATATTGGAAACTTTCAGGATAAGTTCTTTTTTATCAAAGGGTTTAAATATATAGTCGGTAGCCCCTACTTCAAGTCCCATTATTTTATCTTCATCAGTAGCTTTAGCAGTGAGCATGATAAAGGGAATATGTGAGGTAATTTCGTTTTGACGAATCTTTCTGCATAATTCTCCACCATTCATACCGGGCATCATGAAATCACTAATAATTATGTCAGGAACTTCCTGAGATGCTAATGCCAAGCCGGATGCTCCATTATCTGCTTTTAAAACCAATCCATAGGGTTCCAACATTTCCGAAATATATTCACGAAGTTCCAGATTGTCCTCTACTAGTAAAATTGATTGCTTGTTTCCATCTTCCAGTTTTATCGATTCATTTTCTAAAGCAAACTGTTGGGTTTTGTCTTCTCTTACTTCCGAGGCGGTTTCATCAATTAAAGAAATGGGCAACTCAACCCTGAACACGGAACCTTTGGGTTTGTTGTCCAACACGGTTATCCTGCCTTCCAACATGTTCACCAGTTCTCTGGTAAGACTAAGACCGATACCAGTACCCTCCACTTTATCTTCCAGACGATAGAATCTTTCGAATATTCTTTCCTTTTCTTCACTGCTCAGTCCTTGTCCTGAATCGGCAACTTCCAAAAGAAAAACACTTTCCAAAGGATTGGGGCTATCAATTTTTGCCATGACATGAACAATACCACCTGATTCCGTGAATTTTACGGCATTGGAAATTATATTGTTTAGAATAGTCTCCAATTTTTCATCATCAAACAGAGCCAACTGGGATTGTTCGGGTATGTTTATGGTGTACCTGATGGCCTTACTTTCGGCCAAGGATTCAAATGAGGAGGAAACAGCTCTTGCGAATGAAAAGATGTCACGTTTCACCCTTTTAACCGGCAATTTGTTCTCTACTATTTTGGAATAGTCCAATAACTGCTCAATAAGTTGCTGCAAGCGTTTTACATTTTTCTTGATCAGTCTTAACTTTCTGGATTCCTCTTGGTTACTATTTTTTTCAAGCAAATCAGTTACAGGACCTTTTATTAGGGTAAGTGGAGTTCTGAATTCATGGGAGACATTAGCAAAAAAACGAGATTTCAGGTCGCTTAGTTCCTGTACTTTCTCAACTTCCATCTGCTCAAACTGCAGTTGACTCTTTAATTTTTGACGCATCAAAAAAGTTCGTATGATATACAATGCAAGGCCAACCAATAAAAGAAAATACAGCAAGAAGGCCCACCAAGTTCTCCAGATAGGTGGGTTTACACTGAAGCTGAAGATTGCTGCGTTCTCGGGCCAAACATTACTATTGGTTGATGCTTTTACCTCGAAAGTATATTCACCTGAAGGCAGGTTGTTGTATGTTGTGGAACGCTCTTCGGATATGGTCCAAGTATCGTCCAAACCTTTCAGACGATATGAATATTTAATATTACTCGGGTTCTGATAATAAATTCCAGCATAACTAAAAGACACTGTGCTCTCATCGTACTCTAGTTCCACATCTTCTGCCAAGGAAGTAGGACGTACCTCAACTTTACTTTCATCTGACTTATTTGGTGCACTTATTTTAGTTATTTTGATATCAATTTTTGGATTTTTAGATATTTCCCGCTCTGGTTTAAATCTATAATATCCGCCTTTACCTCCTATCAATATTTCTTCATTTTCTGAATCGAAAAGAAGATTGTTTCCTCCCCAGCTGCTTACAAAATCCAATCCGCTATTTACATCCAAGAACTCAAACTCTCCGGAACGCAAATCAAAATGTAAAATACCTTGATTGGTCAGAGCCCAATATTTTTTATAATGGTCCTGTACTATCCCTTTGAAGTTTACATCAGGTATGTTGGTCACCTTATGAACGTTTATCATTTTTCGTTTGGATTTAATATAAATATTCAATCCTGATATGGTGCCAATGAGAATGCTATCGTTGTTCGGGGTATACAAACTTCTTACGGAACTATGAAGAATACTGTCCTTATGCTGTTCTAAACTAGACTGTTTTGTATAAAAGGAATTGGTCTTTAAATCTTGTACAACTACCCCTTGGTTGGTAGCACACCAAATTTCGTCATCAATTCTGAGCATCGCGTTGAAGGTATTTCTGCCACGTGTCAAAAAGGTTTTTGAATCTGACAGCCACTGACTAAGTCCAACCTGAGTACACACCCAAACCGTGCCCAATGAGTCCTTATAAACATCTATAACTGTATCCTGTTGTAAACCGGAGTAGTCACCCGGGGTATATCGATGTATGCTACCGTTTCCATTATTTTCGTCAAAAACGGCGACTCCCGAAGCATTGGTACCTACCCATAGCTGTCCATCATTATCCTCTTCTAAAGCAATGACAAATTTTCCGTCTAAGCTTGGATTGGAAACGAAAGAATTCCCATTAGGAAGGATTAAACCTTTATTGGTGCCCAAATACAATTCCTCCTGTGTCCGTAACAAACTGTGCACAAATGTATTTCCATCGCCCACTTTGTTGAACCCATAGGTGTTTTCAGTCTTTACGTAAGCAATTTTTCCACCTGTGAGACCCAACCAAAGCATGTTGTCCTTATCAAGAAATACACTGCGAATATTCTCGGAAATTTGAAATACCTCCATTGGAAGACTTGATGTATCACCCAACTCATAAATATATCCGGCAAATGATGTAAGGTAGGTTGCTTTTCCTATGCGAAAAGTTGCATTGAACGAAGTAGTTTTTAGTGCTGAACTTATACCCTCATCCCAGTGTTCGAATTGATTTTCGTCCAAATCCAGTCTATTTATGCCTCCGAAGGTAGCGGTAACTATTCTTCCATTTTCGGTAAATGCAAAATCACGGACTACGTTATTTCTGAAATTCAACTGAGTGTCGTTGGTCTCTTGAAATTTGAAATGGGTAAACTGGTCTGAGCTTTCATCATACCTATCCAACCCTTGTCCATTAAGTGCTACCCAAAGATTTCCTTCGGCATCTTCCTTAATATTAGTCACGTAGCTTTGTAAAATTGAGGTTGGTTTATCCTTATCATGATTGTAGTACTGAAACGAATCTGAAGATTCCATATATCGCCCCAAGCCATTGCCATTGCTAGATATCCAAATGTTCTTTTTGCTATCCTCAAAAATGGAGGTGATAAAAAAATTATCTGGGATACCGTTACCCTCTGATGATTCCCGATAATGCTTGAAAACCTCCTTTTCAATGTTCAAAACACTAATTCCTCCTGATTTGGTTCCAATCCAAAGTCTACCTTGCGAATCTTGCATCAGCGCCCAAACCTCGTTGTCGGTCAGGCTATTGGCATCTCCATAACGACTTCGATAGACTGTGTAATCCATACCATCGAACTTATATAATCCCCTACTGGTTCCAAACCACATAAATCCATCTGTATCCCTAAGGATGGCAAAAACATCAGTGTCCTGTTCAGTATTGGGTAATTGGTAAGTCCGTAGCAGTTGAAAACTGTTTTGTCCAAAAACGGAGATGGTAGTAAGAATTACCAAAAAAAAGAAAGTACTATGAAAAAGACGCGAGGTTTTCATTTTTTCATTTTGAACTTACCGAAGTACTCTAAATATACTAAACACCTTACATAAGCGTAGCATTAATTCATGAAAATTGCAGAAAGTCCAAACCTCCAGTATCTTAATTATCAATGGGGTAACCACACTATTATTTATGGTAACCTCTGTGGTATTATAGCTTGTTCAAGACCTATAACTTGGGAAAAAACACAATCATGAAAAATCAGCTTCTTTTTTGCCTCACCACATTTCTATTCGCTATTCAACTTTTTGGACAACAAGTTTATGAAGATCCAGAAGGTAAGTTTGTAATGGACTTATATGATGGATTAAAGCAGTTGGAACAACAGCACGCTTTGGTTTATCAATTTAAAAATGATGGATATTCCATACTTGCTCAGAAGACAGAGGATTCTGATGACATCAACGCAGCCTATGCTATTTCTGTAAATAATTTGAGCAGCTCGGGCCTAACCAACATGAAACCTATAGAGGATACCAAAGAAATGGTGGTCAATGGCAACCAAGTTATTACATCCACTTATCAAGGGGATTACTCCGCCGAAGGAATACAGGCAAAGCTTATCGGAATTGCATATGCCATAGTACTCGAAGAACATACGCTATCCTTGGTATCCGTACTTAATGAATCCAATTACAAGAAATCCAAGGATTTGATAGAGGACACGTTGTTGAGTATTCGAATGCCCTCTCAGGAAATTACCGGCATAACAGAAGAAGAAATTCTCAATCT
The DNA here is from genome assembly GCF_965601775.1 of Flagellimonas sp. GTDB lineage: Bacteria > Bacteroidota > Bacteroidia > Flavobacteriales > Flavobacteriaceae > Flagellimonas. Next base: position 859,260 of record NZ_OZ271837.1, on the reverse strand, counting down.
AAATCTTGAAGATATGATAGAGGAAACTGAAGAAGAGGTTTCTTCGGAACCAACCAATATAGTCTACGAGGGAATTGCCCTTACACTTCCGGCGGGATGGGTAAATCAAGAAAAAAGCAGGAGTGATGCCGAAAACATAATTGGGAAATTCAAGAATGATAAATTGTCCGCTAGCTGTTTTATTATGAGGTTGAAGGGTATAATTTGGAACATGAAAACTGCAAATCAGGTTGCCGTTGATGTGGGAAAAAATGCCATGTCCCAATCAGAATTGATTCGCAGTCAGGAGATAAGTTTGGGTAAAAAGAAAAAAGGATATCTCCATGAGTATAAAGGTACGGTAATCAACGAAGGAAAGGAAGTACCTATTACAGCAATAACCATGGTGCATAAAGTGAAAAAGCAGTTTTTGATTTATTTCTTAAGTACCGGTAGTAGTTCCTTAGCGGATATTGAGAAAGATTTACTTGCCATAGCAGGTTCTGCCAAATAGATAAAACAATCACTTGTTGAAAATGAAGTCTGGAACAAGTTTATTTCTTTTTCTTTGCTTGGCCCTACAGCCTGTTTTTTCACAAAGGGAAATGTGGATGTCCTCTACGGACGAAAATATTATAAAGCGTAACGAACGCCAATCTAAAGTTCTTTTTCAGCTACCCTTAGGTCATCAACTTTTGGAGAGTATGCAGCGTGTTGGGGACAATAAACTTCTGTTGGGCTTAAAAGAAAATAGCCCTCAACTTCGCTCTTCCGCCTATACGGTAATTGATTCCAAATCAGGTCAGATTACGTGGCAGTATACCTGTCAAAAAGGGGATTATAGAATTTTTTGGACCTCAGATTCTTATATCGTCTTAAAACGGGAAGACAAGAAAAAAACTTCATTTATTGCATTGGATTTGAATACTGGGGATTTAATTTGGGAGAAAGGTTATTCCAGCGCCAAAACAGCATTTGCTATAGAGTCCGATTCGGAATCACTGATTACCTACTCTTCGCAAAAGGGTGTGGTAACACTCTCCGTTTTTTCGTTAAAAAGTGGTGCATCGCTATGGAAAACCCAAATTGAAACCACTTGGACCAATCCTCCATTTGTGCTATTGGATGGTAGGCAAGCTTTTGTTTTTTCCAATACAATTTCGGTCGTGAATGCTGATTCGGGTAAAGTGAGCATTACCCTGAACCCAGAAAATATAGGTGAAATATCACCCCTTATTCCCAGCTTTGATGCGTCTCATCTCTTTTTCATCGATTCTCAAAATCTTTTATACAGTATTGATAAGCAAAATGGGGAAACACAATGGGAAATCCAGTTGCCCAAGGCTATTATTCCTACCAATATAACTTCCCAAACAAATCATCTTTACATTCGAGGGGAAGATGCAGATTCCAATTTTCATTTAGTGTCTGTTTCAAAAGAAAGTGGCGATATTCGGTGGGATTCAAAACAAAGCGAAACTTTGACCAGTAACTTCATAGAAAGTGATGATTTCCTATTTTTTGCCAGCCCTTCGACGCTTTATGGAGTAAACTCCCAAACCGGAAAGACTTTATTCACCAAATCCGTCACACAAACTGGACGAAGTTTTCCCATTTCACTGAGAGAGGTTAACGAGCAAATCATTTTTATCGGTGAATTGGTCATTGCTGGGTACGACAAAAACACTGGAAAGTTGAAATACAAACATGGATTTTCACCCATACATGTCAATTTACATTACAATGGATTGGATAGTTCACTACCTAAGCTAAAAGAAGATTTGGAAGGACTACAAAACTACGAGAACAGTGGTGTAACCCAAATGGCTTCCAATCAACAGGCTTATTATCAAAAAATGTCCAATAAGAATTATTCGGACTATCTAAAATATCGCTCCCAAAAACAACCTGGGGCAGATTACAAAGCCAATATGGCACGATACCGTTCTGGATTGTATTCCAACATGGCCCGTATGCAGGCAGGAATAAGTATGAGTTTTGCCATCTTGGAATTAGGTAGCGCCCTTGAACAACTATTAAAAGCCAATGCCACCCAGGCAGAAATACGAAAGCAGGAATATTACCGAAAAACCATATTGGATGTTTACACCTCAGCTTTGTCTGAAAACTATGTTTTCCGGCCCAATTTAAAATACTACGCTACGGATGACCAATATGTTTGCGTGAGTTTAATCAACTTGGAAACCGGAAAAAAGAAAAATCACTTATTGTCTCCCCAATATCTGGAATACGGTTTATGGAATTTGGTTGATTTTGAAAAAGGCATCATATACCACCATGGTGTGGGTATGGACCCAAAAAAGTATAAAATTAGCAAGTCTAGACGAACTACGTTGGTGAAGTTTAAAACGGTGGAGACCTTTTTGGTCGCGCAGCCTTTTTCTCTAAACTAGTTCAAAAATATGGGATGCCAAGGAAGGTAGCACAAGTGTTACCTTCCTTAGACGTTCCCAACAACAGCTTTATCCTTCAACTGTTTTCTGAATGTAAGCAGATAACTTTGGAGCAAATCCTGTCATTGTGATTAATCTCAACTATTAGAGTTTTAAAAGTTTGGCAATACTATCGACTTTGTAATATCCAATGGCAATAAAGATTCCGGTTGGTAATAACCAAATTCCATTTCCAACAAAATCATGAGCTATGTGAAATGCTACGATATTAAAAATCACCGGCAATAGAATTAACCATCCAATAAATCGAGTTTTTGCAAATACCAATAGAGGGGCTGCTATAATTTCAGCAATACCGACTACCACAAATAGATAGCTTGTAAACATCGTCCCTAAAAACTGTTGTGCCGTTTCATCTGCAGGGGGTTCAACAGGGATAAAACCCAGAAATTTATTCAGACCAAAAACCACCATTAACAAGCCCAATAGGATAGAGAGCAATAGCTCCATTTTATTAGTTTTTTTCATAATCATTTTTTTAAAGCATCCATAATTTCTGCAGGTTCCACTCGGTTTCTGTAATCTCCACCTTCTGATTTGGCAAAAGAAATAGTACCGTCCTTTTCAATGATAAAGGTCGCCGGTACTGGAAGTTCACGAGAATCATCAGCATAAAAACTGTCAAAATCAAATCCAAGTTGAGCCATGGTCTCCAAAGGTTTTTCTCCATTCTTGAAAACCTTTACAAATTGTCCAGATACCACATTACCATTATCGCTAAGCACTTCAAATTCAAGATTGTTTTTTTCCTTTATACTTAAAGATTCATCAGGAATCTGTGGAGAAATAGCAATCAATGTAGCACCAGCTTTCTTAATCTCCCCAAGTATTGATTGATATTGGGCCAACGCCAAATTGCAGTAGGGACACCAGGTGCCTCGATAGAAAGTGAGTACTGCGCGACTTTCCTTCAGTACATCATAAAGATTTACCGTTTCATTTACTGCATTGGAAAGGGAGAAATTAGGAGCAGTATCTCCTTCGCGTAATTTTAAAGGTGAAGTGTGATTGTGTTCTAATTCACGGGCATCTTGGTCAAAAACATCCAAAGCTTCTTTAGGAAGCATATTTGATAAATTCTCTCTTAACTCATTTAGTCCTTCTTGATATGAAGGTGTTTTTACTTTGTCCATTTTAATACATTTTAGATTGTGAGTAAATAAATACACCACAAATCTCCTGGGATTGGAAAGGATTAAAAATGAACTAAGACAGGAAATTCTCTTGAACTACTTCAAGATTTTTTAAGGGGCCTGGCTCGAATCTTACTTAAAAATTCAGCAGATATTCCCAAATAGGAAGCCAACACATATTGTGGTACTCGGTTGGCGATGTTCGGGTATTTTTCCAAATATTCTTGATAACGTTCTTCAGCGCCTTTACTATTATTCGAAATTACCCTCCTTCTAGAATAGGCAAAAGCCTTTTCCGTGGTAAGCCGAAAATATTGACATAATGCATGTATTTCTTCACACATAGGTTCTATATCATCATAATGCATTTGAAAAATAACAGAGTCCTCTAGAGCTTGAACATAAAATGTGGCTGGAGCCTGGTTGATATAGCTATAGAAATCGGAAACAAACCAATCCTCAACCCCTATACTGACCGTGTGTTCTTTTCCTTCATTGTTAATGTAGTAGACTCTAAATGCACCCTTAACAATATAATTTCTGTATTGACATACAAAACCCGGTTGAACAATAAACTGTCGCTTTTTTACTCGAGTCGTACGAATTATTGAGGTGAGTTTATGTTTTTCATCATCAGACAACTGCACATACCTTTCAATGTTGCCCAATATAGTTTGATATTGCTCCATAATTCCCAAAGGCTATTATTGCTAAGATAGCCTTACACCAAGATATTACCAAGACTTTAAAACCGGGAGAATCCAATTATCTGACAATACCAAATTTGGATTCTGAAAAGCCAAAAACCAACTTTTAAAATTGAGATTTTAATGGTGATCTAGGGTGAATTGAATATCCTTTTAAAGCTCCGCTTTGAAAATAAAAAAGCCCCACTTACAAATTCAAGCCCTTTTGAACTTATGGGAATGGATTCGGATTGACTGCGTCCTTCCTCACAGCGCTCCGCGTTGAAAGTGGAAAAGCCCCACTTACAAATTCAAGCAAGCTTGATTTGACGTGAAGCTTTTCCACTTATTCGTGACCCAGGGAGGATTCGAACCCCCAACCCTCAGAGCCGAAATCTGATATTCTATCCAGTTGAACTACTGGGCCATGTTTGATTAATCCTGTCATTCCTGCGGAGGCAGGAATCTAATAGCATAACTTCAAATAGATTCCCATTTTCATGGGAATGACATAACAGTGAGTTAATTACTCAATTTTGCTTTTACAATTGTGGAAATTGTTTTTCCATCGGCTTGACCAGCCAATTCTTTGGAAACCATTCCCATTACCTTTCCCATGTCCTGCATGCCCGATGCACCGACAGAAGCTATAGCTTTTACCACTACCTTTTCAATGTCTGCTTCACTTAATTGTTCCGGTAAAAATTGTTCAATAATCGCTGCTTGTGCCAATTCTGGTTCAGCTAAGTCCTGCCTGCCCTGCTCCGTGAATATCGCCGCACTATCTTTACGCTGTTTTACCAGTTTTTGCACCAATTTTATCTCATCGGCCTCCGATAACCCTTCTGAAGCACCTTTTTCGGTACTTGCCAAAAGCAAAGCCGATTTAATAGCGCGCAAGGATTCCAAAGCCACAGTATTCTTGGCTTTCATTGCGGCCTTCATCTCCGTCATTACTTGTTCCTGCAAACCCATTGTTAATCCTATTTGGGCTGCGAAGATAAAAAAATAAACCCGAAAGTTTCACAACTTCCGGGTTTAAGCTTTCCATATAAAATGGATGCTTTTTAAACACTACTAATCAACATTATCGTGCAAGAATGAGTTATTGGAACGCAGTTGCATTTCGTCATTGCTATCCTCACTCAAGGTGGTCCTAGAGACTTTCTGCTCTGTAGGTGTGTCATCTAAATCAACGCCCTGTCTTTTATATGCAGGTTGTTTCTCAATTTCATCGATGCTACTTCGATTATTTTGAAATTTGTAATTGAAATTTTTTAATTTTTTTCTCCGTTCATCAGCCCGTTCCGCCAATAAGTCATTTATAGAGCTATTCATTGGGTCCTTGCTGTTCTGAGGGGTATTCTCATTTTCCGAAGTATCTTGAATCTCCAAAGTCTTCTTTTCGAATACTAATTCGTTTTCAACCAGTTTGGGCTCATGGGTTTCGGCTACCGATTTTGCACCGGTCAATTGGGTTTCCAACTCCATATACTCTTCAAGATTGTATCTTGTTTCACCTTCCTTTTTGAACTCCAACACCGGACTTACCTCCACATACTCCTTTACCTCAATATCTTTCACATCACTGTCCAAATCAAAGACTATAGTATTCGGAGATTCTTCCTTGGATGGTTCATTGATAGGCATGTCGAAAGTAAGGGCGAATTGATCTTCTTCTTTTTGTGGTTCGACTACCTCAGGGTCAGTCACTTCGATATTGTGTAGAATGCTTTTGGCTTCTATAATGACAAAGTCATCTTCTACATTCTCAGGTACTACTTCCTCATAAAACACATTGAAGTTTCTGAGGTACTTTGTGGTTGGAATTAAATCCACAGATTGCTCCTCCTCCTTAGGTTCCTCAATGATATCCTCTTCCATTTCCAAAGTATGGCGTACTACTGGTGCTGCTTCCACCTCCTCTACTTCAACCTTTATATCCTGAATTGAAGTGGATTGTGTGGTAAGTTCCTGCTCAGCAGTTTGTTCGTCTTCGAGGGTATAGAATACCTTTTTGGTTTCCGTATTCACTATTTCATCCTGTTGATCCGCATGAAAACCCGTGGCAATTACGGTAACAGCAATCGCATCACCCAAGTCATTATCTTCTCCAACTCCCATTATGATGTTGGCTCCATGACCTGCTTCAATCTGGATGTAATCATTAATTTCTCCAATTTCATCAATGGTGATTTCTTGGGTGCCTGAAACGATGAGCAACAATACGTTTTTGGCACCATTGATTTTATTATCGTTTAACAATGGGGAATCCAGGGCTTTCATAATAGCTTCTCCAGCTCTTGCGGAACCTGATGCCGTGGCAGAACCCATAATCGCGGTTCCACTATCAGACAAAACCGTTTTAGCATCACGTAAGTCAATGTTCTGAGTGTAGTGATGCGTAATTACTTCGGCAATACCCCGAGCAGCGGTTGCCAAAACCTCGTCTGCTTTAGAGAAACCGGCTTTAAACCCAAGATTACCGTAAACTTCCCGAAGCTTGTTGTTATTAATAACAATCAAAGAATCCACATTGGAACGCAATTTTTCAATTCCTAGTTGCGCTTGCTTGTTTCGCATGGCACCTTCAAATTGAAAAGGAATAGTGACAATACCCACGGTCAAAATGTCCATCTCACGAGCCAGTTTGGCAATAACGGGTGCAGCACCAGTACCTGTACCACCTCCCATTCCGGCAGTAATGAATGCCATTTTGGTGGTACTTTCCAACATGGCTTTGATATCCTCCATACTTTCCAAAGCGGCTTGTTCGCCCACCTCTGGGTTAGCTCCGGCACCCAACCCTTCTGTTAGGGAAACTCCCAACTGAATTTTATTGGGGACAGAACTATTTTGTAAGGCTTGCGCATCGGTATTGCAGATAACGAAATCCACACCATTAATACCGGCTAAAAACATGTGGTTGATGGCATTACTGCCACCTCCTCCTACTCCAATTACTTTTATAACGTTGCTTTTATTCTTGGGTAAATCAAAAGCGATGTTGTCAAATTCGTTGCTCTTACTCATGTCGTTCTTTGTATTGTTTATTTTTTTGCTCAAAGGGGTTATTATTCTGCATTGTCCAAAAAGTCCTTCAACTTTTCAGACCATTTATCGAAAATAGATTTGCGCTCTTTATTGTAGGTACCAGAGGCCTGCCCTTCGGAAACCTCTTGTTCCACCAATACTTCTTCTTCCATGGATTCGTTTTCTAGACCCATGTTCTTCTTCTGGTTTTCAATGGCATTCATCAACAATCCCACTGCGGTGGCATACAACGGACTGGCAATTTCCTCATCGGAATCTCCCGCCAAGTGCTCATTCGGATATCCTATGCGGGTATCCATACCTGTAATGTATTCCACCAATTGCTTAAGGTGTTTTAATTGGCTACCACCACCGGTCAAGACGATACCAGCAATCAGTTTTTTCTTTTGTTCTTCGTGACCGTAGTTTTTAATTTCTACATATACCTGTTCAATAATTTCCACAACACGGGCATGGATAATCTTGGAAAGATTCTTTAAGGTGATTTCTTTCGGTTCGCGACCTCGCAATCCTGGAATGGAAACTATTTCGTTATCCTTGTTTTCCCCTGGCCACGCTGAGCCAAACTTCATCTTCAACAACTCCGCTTGTTTTTCGATGATGGAACAGCCCTCCTTGATATCTTCGGTAATCACATTTCCACCGAAAGGAATTACAGCAGTATGTCTGATAATGCCATCTTTGAAAATGGCCAAATCTGTAGTTCCACCCCCTATATCTATTAGGGCAACTCCCGCTTCTTTTTCTTCTTGACTCAAAACCGCATCGGAGGAGGCTAAGGGTTCCAAAGTGATATTACCCAAATCCAACCCAGCACTTTTAATACATCTACCGATGTTTTTGATTGAAGAAACTTGACCAACAACCACATGGAAGTTTGCTTCCAATCTTCCGCCGTACATTCCCCTGGGCTCCTTGATTTCGGATTGACCATCTACCTTGTACTCTTGGGGAAGCACATGGATGATTTCTTCTCCGGGTAGCATAACCAATTTGTACACTTGATTACACAACTTATCCAAATCATCATCTCCAATTACTTCTTCCGAATTGGCTCTAGTGATATAATCGCTATGCTGAAGACTGCGTATATGTTGACCTGCAATACCCACGACAACCGAACCTATTTTTAAACCAGCATTCAACTCCGCTTGTTCTACAGCTTGTTGAATTGAGGAAATAGTCTGGGTGATGTTGTTCACCACTCCACGATGAACCCCAAGACTTTTAGACTTTCCCGTTCCTAGAACTTCGATTTTACCATACTCATTTTCCTTACCAATAATCGCTACGATTTTGGTAGTTCCAATGTCCAATCCAACTGAATAATTACCCTGTTCCATACTTTAAATTTTGGTGCAAACCACTTGATTGTTGAATTCGAGGCTGACTACAGCATATTTTTCCAAAGAATTGTCTTTGGTCGCTTTTGCGTAGAAAGCCATGAAATTTTTAAACTTTTCGTTTAGATTATCCACTCCGCCCAGATTAACCACAAAATTTTCCATTCTGAACCTGAGTTGATAGCTTCCTTCTTCTTCAACGTGGATACCAATCACATTTTTTCTAAGAAAGTCATCCGCGTTGATATAGTTTAGAATTGTATACGCATCTTCCAATGTTTTTCCTGTGATTTTCCCCGTAATTATGGGAACACGTGCGGAATGGTGTTTTGACAATGGCATACGTTTTCCAACGTCATCCAAGTAAAACTTCGATGCGCTTTCTATTCTTCCAATGGGTTTTCGCTGAACAATCTTAGAAATAAGCTTGCCATCTACGGTGAAATAGATTTGGGCTTTTTTTACCATATCGTTGGACTGAATTACCTTCTCTATGGTATTCAAAACTAATTGTTCTTTAGTCCTATTTTTGACACTGCCATAATTTTGTATTAACAATTTATTAACTGAGGCTTCGTCAATAAATAAGTTGTTGTCTCCCAGAAAGTTGATGGAAATCTTATCGATTTTTCTTTGGTTGCTCCGATAATCTGAGAAACCATAGAGACCGATAACCGATATCATCAAAATAAATAGTTTTAGTATGTCCCAATTAACTCGCATAGGCCAATTCTTCTTTTATTTTGGATACTTCCAGACCAATATCACCAGCTCCCATGGTAACCAATATCTTGGTTTTCGTCTTCTTCAATTCTTGAATTAGATTGGATTTATCCACTAGTTTTTTATTCGGGTTTTTTATCTTTTCCAACAGCCATTCCGATGTCACTCCTTCAATGGGTTCTTCCCGGGCTGGGTATATGTCCAAGAGCAATATCACGGTAAATTTTTCGAGACTACGCGCAAAGTCATCCGCAAAATCCTGGGTTCTTGAAAATAAGTGCGGTTGAAAAACTGCAGTCACCTCTTCAAGGGGATACATCTCACTAATCGCGTCAAATACCGCATTAATCTCTGTGGGATGATGTGCATAATCGTCTATAAACACCAAACCTTCTTCTTTGATTTGATAGGAGAACCTTCGCTGTACCCCTTTAAAGGTGTCCATAGCCCCAGCTAAACGGTGCAGCGGACAACCCGCATGCACCGCCATCGCGAAGGCAACTAATCCATTGAGCAAATTATGCCGTCCAGGTTGATTGAAGCGGGTTTTTTCCAATCTTCCTTTTGGCGAGATCAAATCAAAAATGTAGGTTCCATGTTCAATTGTGATATTTTCTATTCGGTAATCGGAATCATCTTCAATTCCGAAGGTGATTCCTTCCAAAGGCAAGCCGTTCTTTATGAAAAGAACACCCTCTGATTTTATTTTTTTTGAAAAATCTCCAAACGTTTTTTTCAGTTCTTCCGGATTTCCATAAATGTCCAAATGGTCCGCATCCATAGAAGTAATGCATGCCACATCTGGCGATAAGTGCAAAAATGAGCGATCAAATTCATCTGCCTCAACTACGGAATATTCAGTTCCTTCCAGCAAAAAGTTGCTATTGAAATTTTCTGAAATCCCTCCTAAAAATGCCGTAATGGGCATTCCGCACTCATGAAGCAAATGCGCCAGTATACATGAGGTAGTTGTTTTTCCATGGGTTCCGGCTACAGCAAAGCAAAAAGTATCTCTGGTAATGATGCCCAAGACCTCAGCCCGCTTTTTGATCTCAAATCCATTTTCCCTGAAATATTGAAGCTGGGAATGGGTATTTGGAACCGCCGGTGTATACACTACAAGTGTATTTTCTATTGATTTAAATGACTCAGGAATAAAGTTTAAATCATCCTCAAAATGAACAGAAACACCTTTTTTCAGAAGTTCTTTGGTAATTGGGGACTCCACCCGATCATAACCAACGACTTGCTTCCCTAAATAATTGAAATAGCTAGCCAAAGCAGACATACCAATACCTCCGATACCTACAAAGAAGACATTATGTATATCCTTTACGTTCATTTAAGTAATTTTTCAATTTCGTCCACGATATGCTCTGTTGCTTGGGGCAAGGCCATTCTTTTAATGTTGGCACCGAGCATTTCCTGTTCTTCTTTAGAAGCTAAAAGCTGTGAGAAAACAGATTCAAATTTTTCATCCAGTTCACTTTCTTTTAAGACCAATGCAGCATTCTCAATTTCCAATGCTTTCGCATTTTTGGTTTGATGGTCTTCAGCCACATTGGGGGAAGGAATAAACAAGACTGGTTTTCCTACCAAGCATAATTCAGATACGGAACCTGCGCCGGCTCGAGAAATAATAACATCAGCCGCCGAATAGGCCAAATCCATCCTATTCACAAAAGCTTTCACTTTAACGGTCTCAGACTCATGATTTTTGTAATCCTCCCAATACAGTTTCCCACACTGCCATAGCAATTGAACTCCTTGGTTTTTGAAAAATCCTAGTTTACTCTCTATTAACTGATTGACTCTACGTGCCCCTAAACTGCCTCCCAAAATCAAAATTGTTTTCTTGTTTTGGTCAAGCTCAAAGAAGGAAAGGGAGTTCTGTTTATCAGTTTCGATACTCACTAAATCAGCGCGAACGGGGTTTCCTGTTTTTACGATTTTTTCTTTTGGAAAGAATCGCTCCATATTCTCGTAAGCGACGCAGATTCGGTTTGCTTTGGCAGCCAATAACTTGTTGGTAATACCCGCAAATGAATTTTGCTCTTGAAGCACATAAGGAACATTTCTTTGAGCTGCCTTCTTCAAAAGTGGGCCGCTTGCGAAGCCTCCCGTTCCAATAGCAACATCGGGATTAAACTTCTTCAGTATTTTACCGGCCCTAATCAAACTTGATATCAGTTTTAGTGGAAACATGATGTTTTTCCACGTTAATTTTCTTTGCAATCCACTTATCCAAAGGCCTTCAATTTTGAAGCCTGCCTTTGGCACTTTTTCCATCTCCATCTTATCCTTTGCCCCCACAAACAGAAATTCCGATTCTGGATACCTTCGCTTTAACTCATTTGCGATAGCGATAGCTGGGTAAATATGTCCGCCTGTACCACCTCCAGAAAGTATGAATCTATAGTTGCCCACTTAATACTTCCAAAGGGTTACTTTCATCCATATCATAGGATTCCTCTTCTAAATTTTCACTTTTGTTGCTCGCACTCAGTACAATTCCAATGGCCATACAGGTCATCCAGATAGACGTTCCTCCCATACTTATTAAAGGCAATGGTTGTCCCGTTACCGGAAATAACTGCACAACTACCGCCATATTGACAAATGCTTGGAACACTATGGGCAATCCAACCCCTATGACCAACAGTTTTGAGAAAGTGGTCTTGGCGGAATTGGCGACAACCACAATCCTAAACAACAGTAACAAATAGAAAAATAGCAATGCCCCTCCTCCCAACAGTCCATATTCCTCAATGATGATGGCAAAAATGAAATCAGACGTACTTTGGGATAGCATATTTTTGATAACACTTTTCCCAGCTCCTTTTCCAACCAACCCGCCTTCAGCAACAGCGATTTTTGCCAGAGTCAGTTGATGTAAATCGTCACTATCTGCTTTTTCTGGACTCCAAAAGGTTTCTATTCTTGATTTCCATGTGCCTGCACGTTGCGGGAGCATATCTGGCGCCTTAAACAGCACAAAAAGAAACATGCCTCCCAAAACCAGTCCTACTCCCATTATAGAGAACAGGTACTTTAAGGGATATCCCCCAAGAAAGCACAATACCAATACCAAAAAGCTTATAATGGCCGCTGTGGAAAAATTTTCTGGCAAAATCAACAACACCACCAAAGCAGTTGGAAGCCACAAGGGTAAAATACTCTCCTTAAAGGAGATTTGAATGTCTTTTATCTTAGTTAGGTACCTAGCAATCCATATCATTAAGACCACCGAAGCCAAGGTGGAGGTCTGAAAATTGACACCCACAAAGGGTATCTTAATCCATCTGTTTGCGGTTACCCCACCAATTTTTGTTTCGACGGTTAGGGTATATGCCAGAAGAATCAAAACAATGGGCAATGCGATTATGGAAAGTCCCTTAAAATAGTGTGTTGGAATGCGATGTACGGCATAAATAATTCCAAAACCCAAAAACAAAAGCACTCCATGCTTTACCAAGTGTCCTAAAGTTGTGCCATCGTCATTGACGTACACTAAATTGGTACTGGCACTGTACACCGGCAAAAATGAGAAGAGGGCCAACAGGGCAACTACGCCCCAGATAGCCTTATCTCCTTTCAAATTTTTCAGCAGTGCCAACATCTTATAGTCTTTTTATTTCTTCCTTAAATTGATTTCCTCTGTCCTCGTAGTTTTCGAAAAGGTCAAAACTGGCGCAGGCAGGGGAGAGCAATACACTATCTCCACGCTCTCCAATTTTGTAAGCCACCTTTACAGCTTCGTGCATTGAATAGGTCTCCACCATTAATTCTATTACGTTTCCAAATGCCTCCTTGATTCGGGTGTTGTCCATTCCCAAACAAATGATGGCCTTCACCTTCTCACGCACCAACGGCATTAATTCTGAATAGTCATTTCCTTTATCGACACCACCTACAATCCAAACTATCGGCCTTTTAATACCATCCAAAGCATAATAGGTCGCATTTACATTGGTAGCTTTGGAATCGTTGATGTATTCCACATGGTTGATTTTCAGAACTTTCTCCAAACGATGAGGCACCCCTTGAAATGTCTGGATACTTTGACGTATGGTTTCCTTCCTAACATTCACCAAAAGCGCGGCCAGACTTGCTGCCATCGTGTTCTTTAGGTTGTGTTGGCCTTCCAAGGCCAAAATATCTGTACTCATTTCCAAGGTTTTATGTTCAATATTCATTTTTATAATGTCGTGTTCCAGCCAAGCTCCAGTTTCCAATTTTTGCTTTATGGAGAATGGCACTAATTTGGATTGAATTGGGAATTTTTGAAGTCCTTCGCGTATCACCGGGTCATCTGCATCGTAAATGAAAAAGTCATCTTCGGTTTGATTCATTGTAATTCGAAACTTCGAAGCGATATACTTTTCGAACTGATACTCATATCGGTCCAAATGGTCAGGAGTGATATTGGTGAGTATGGCGATGTGAGGTCTAAAATCTCTGATACCATCCAATTGAAAACTACTGATTTCCAAGGCATACGGGTCAAAATCTTGTTCCGCCACCATTTTAGCATAGCTATCGCCGATATTACCAGCCAATCCAGCATTTAATCCTCCATTTTTCAGCAAATGATGGGTCAACATAGTCGTGGTGGTCTTTCCATTACTCCCTGTAATTCCGATAACAGTTGCTTCCGAAAATTGAGCAGCAAACTCCATTTCAGAAATTACCGGAATACCTTTTTCCCTCAATTTCACCACCAAGGGTACCTTATCAGGAATACCCGGACTTTTCATTACCACATCTGCCTGTAAAATCCTATCTTCAGAATGGTTTTCTGACTCCCATTCAATCTCAAAATGTTCAAGAACTTCTTTATACTTTGGTTGTATCTCCCCCTTGTCTGATACAAAAACTTGATACCCCTCTTTTTTTCCCAAAATTGCGGTTCCCACTCCACTTTCTCCGCCTCCAAGAACCACCAAACGCCTCATTTACCTCACCTTTAGAGTCACTATGCTAAGAATGGCCAATAGAATCCCTATAATCCAAAATCGTGTGACTATTTTGCTCTCGTGATATAATTTCTTCTGATAATGATGATGCAGCGGTGCCATCAAGAACAATCGTTTTCCTTCTCCGTATTTTTTTTTGGTTCTTTTGAAATAACTCACTTGAAGCATTACAGAAACCGTCTCCGCAAAGAAAATTCCGCACAATAATGGTATCAGCAATTCTTTCCGCACAATTATGGCGATTACGGCAATAACACCACCTATTGTCAAACTCCCCGTATCTCCCATAAAAACCTGGGCTGGATAGGCATTATACCACAGGAAACCAACTAAGGCCCCAGCAAAAGCCGCAATAAAAACCACTAACTCCCCCACCCTAGGCAGGTAGAAAATGTCTAGGTAACCCGAAAACTCAATATTCCCTGAAACCCACGCAAAAATGCCAAGAGTGAGAACGATTATCGCTGACGAGCCTGCTGCCAGTCCATCAATCCCGTCTGTTAGATTGGCTCCATTGGAAACCGCCGTTACGATTACAATGACCACCGGAATGAAAATGAGCCAAGCATAATTTTCAAAACCATCACCCATCCATGCAATAATTTCCGCATAGTCCAACTCATTGTTCTTGAAAAAAGGTACGTTCGTCCGAACAGCCTTTATTTCTTCACCATAAACCTGCTCGACCTTAAAATTTTCCGTGATTCTGGTGGAATCTTTTTCTTTAATGGTTACCGCCGGGTGGAAATACAATACCGCGCCTACTATAAGTCCCAAAACCACTTGGCCCATCACCTTGAACCTTCCTTTTAAACCCTTTTTGTTTTTCTTGAAAATTTTGATGTAGTCGTCAACAAATCCAATGATTCCCATCCAGACAGTGGTTATAATCAAAAGGATGACATAGATATTTTTAATATCAGCAAACAGGATGACAGGAAGTAAGGTGGACATAATAATTATCAATCCTCCCATCGTTGGGGTTCCAGCCTTCTGCTGTTGTCCTTCCAATCCTAAATCCCGGATACTTTCACCAATTTGTTTCGTCTGAAGGAAAAGGATAATTCGCTTTCCATAAATCATGGCTATCAAAAGCGATAACAGGACAGCCATCGCAGAACGGAAAGTCAAGAATTGAAACAATCCCGCTCCAGGCAGTTGATATTGTTTTTCCAAATATTCAAACATATAGTATAGCATCCTGTTATTTATTCAAGCTTTCCAAAGCCTTTTGCAACTCTTTATAATCGTCAAAATCTGTTCGTACACCATTGGTCTCCTGATAGGTTTCATGCCCCTTCCCAGCTACCAAAATGATGTCGTTGGTGGCAGCTAGTTTGCAAGCAGCTTTAATGGCTTGTCCCCTATCCTCAATGGATAATATTTTTTTGGTGTTTTGGGGTTCTACCCCGTTTTCCATTTCCTTGATAATTTCCATAGGGGGTTCGCTTCTCGGATTATCAGAGGTGAAAATGGCTTGGTCACTCATTTCTGAGGCGATATGACCCATAACCGGACGCTTCGACTTGTCACGGTCACCACCACACCCCACAACGGTGATGACGCTTTCATTTCCAGTCCTCAATGCATTGATAGTAATCAATACATTTTTCAACGCATCCGGCGTATGGGCATAATCAACAATGGCCTTTATTTTGTCTTTTGAAATAAAATATTGGAATCGCCCATCCACTGTTTCCAGTTCACTGATAAGGCGCAGTATTTCCATCTTATCCAGCCCTAACTCACAAGCAGTCCCATAAATAGCCAGTAAATTGTAGGCATTGAAATCACCGATAAGTTTGGTCCAAATCTCGTTGTCGTCTAATTTGAGAAGTTGTCCATCGAACTGCTTTTCCAAAATCTGACCCCGATAATCAGCATAGGATTTTAGTGCGTAGGTCAATTTCTTTGATTTGGTGTTTTGCAACATGACCAATCCATTTTTGTCATCTGTATTGCTGAGGCAAAAGGCAGATTTAGGTAGGTCATCAAATAATTTCTTCTTTGTATCCCGATATTCAGCAAAGGTTTTATGGTAATCCAAATGGTCGTGGGAAAGATTGGTGAAAATGGCACCAGCAAAATGCAAACCTTCCGTTCTCTTTTGATGGATACCATGGGAGCTGACTTCCATAAAACAGAACTCCACCCCCTCCTCGCTCATTTGGGACAAGTATTTATTTATGGATAGTACGTCTGGGGTGGTATGGGTTGCAGGATATTCCTTATCGTGAATCATTACCCGAATGGTGGAAAGCAAACCTACTTTGTACCCAGCTTTGGTGAACAAATCATACAAAAGTGTGGTCACTGTGGTTTTTCCATTGGTGCCCGTAACACCCACCAGTTTTAAGTTTTTTGATGGAGTTTCATAGAAATTGCTTGCAATTATGGCCAATGCACTATTGCTATTGTTCACTTTCAAATAGGTAACCCCATTGACCATCAATTCGGGAAACTCTTCGCAAACTACCGTAATCGCCCCAGATTCTACCGCTTTGGAAATGTACTCATGCCCGTCTGTAATGGTTCCTCTAACCGCAACAAAGACATCGTCCATTTCCACCTTGCGAGAATCAAAATGCACCTCATTTACCATGATGTTGGTACTTCCGCTGACCGCTGAAAGACTCACTCCATATAATATGTCCTTAAGCAACATCATGATAGTTCCAATACAATTTTTGTAACCTTCTTCAAAGCGGTTCCATGTTCCACAGACTGCGCTTTTACCTTTCCATTTCCTCGAATTTCAACCTGAAGTCCCAGATTTTCGAGCAATGAAACGGCATCCATTCCAGACATTCCCTTTACATTGGGAACTTGGTTGTACTCTTTCTGAACCTTGGCATAGTATTGTTGATATTCTTTTTCCAATTCATCTGACTTGGGCATATCTTCATCCACTTCGTCAATAACTGGTGAAATTGTATGTATTTTTTGCGCCATGGATTTGAAGACCGGACCTGAAACATCAGCCCCGTAATAGCCCACACTCTTATCGGGTTCATGAATCACCACGATGCAGGAATACTTTGGATTATCCGCTGGAAAGTATCCCACAAATGAAGAAATATAAGCAAGCTTGTCAGGGTCTTTGGCTACATAATTCTTTTGGCAAGTACCCGTTTTTCCAGCCATACTAAATTCTGGCGAATACAAATCATGACCTGTTCCATAGTCTTTCTCCACAACATCCTTTAGAAGTTGCTGTACCTTTTTTACAGTTTCCTTGGAGCAAATGGACGGGTTAATGACCTCTTTATCAAACGCCTTAATAACTTTGCTTCCCTCCTTTACTGATTTTATCAATTTGGGTTTGATAAAAGTCCCATCGTTGGCAATCGCATTATAAAATGCCAAGGTTTGTAGTGGGGTCATAGATACTTCATAACCATGGGACATCCAGGCCAAGGATATTCCAGACCAACCTTTATCCCCTGGATAGCGAAGTACAGGTTGACCTTCGCCCACAATGGGCAATCCCAACTCCTTGTGCAAATCCATGTTCATTAACCGATTTACAAATTGCTCTGGTTTTTCCTTGTAGTTTTCGTGAATCAATTTTGCAAAAGCGGTATTGGAGGAAAGAGCAAAAGCCTTGGCAAGTGATATTTTTCCATATCCACCCCATCGGGAGTCTTTTACAACTCGGTCATACACCTTGTACCTCCCTTTTTCCGTATCAAATACACTGCTGGTGTCCACCACCTTATCTTCCAAGGCGGCAATCAACGACATCAACTTAAAGGTTGAGCCCGGCTCATGGGATTCACCTACCGCATAGTTTAGTTTTTCGTAATACTTTCCTTCCAAAGTTCTTCCCAGATTGGAAATTGCCTTGATTTCACCCGTTCTGGTTTCCATCACCACCACGCTACCGTGGTCCGCCTGGTATTTTTCCAATTGCTCCAACAAAGCATAGTGCGCTATATCCTGGATATTGATATCAATGGTGGAAACTACATCCCGCCCATCTTGAGGTTCTACGATGTTATCCAACCCAACAGGCTTCCATTGCCCTTTCGCTATTTTTTGCTTTAAACGCTTTCCTTCTTTTCCCCTTAGATATAGTTCGCCAAAAGCACCATCCATGCCGACCCGGGTATAGTATCCGTTTTCATCCACTCTTTCATAACCTATGCTGCGAGCGGCCATTTTTCCCAAGGGATATTCACGAACCACCTTATGGGTTTCAATAAAGCCACCCTTATATGGACCTAATTCGAAAAGTGGAAACTGCTTGATTTTCACATAATCCAGATAATCCACATTTCTGGCGACCAATTTGTATCGGTTACCATTGGCTCTTGCCTTTCGAAACAATTGACGGTAGTAGGAAGACGGTTTGTTAAAAAGACTCGCCAAAGAATCAGCCAATGCAGGAACATATTTCTGAAAATTGTCTTGCGAAACAGTCTTGGCATCAAACCGTATTTCATATTTGGGAACCGAAGCTGCCAACAAACTTCCATCATGGGAGTAAAGGTTCCCTCGATTAGGCTCTATGGTGAACATCTTCTCCGTATTGTTAAGGGCCAATTCTTTATAATCTTTACCCTTAACCATTTGAATGTCCGCCAACTTGAACACAATGCCCATGGAAAAAACAAACAACGCACCCGCTACCAGGTACAATCGATTCATTATGTTTTTCTCAGTGATGGCCATTACTCTTCAGACTTTACCTTTATTTTTTTAGGGGGATTTTTTGAGGGAGCTAATCCTGCCTCAGCCATGGATTGACGTATCGAGGATTCCAAACGCATTTGTTGCACCTCGGATCTACCTTCCACAAACTCGCTACGCAGCTTGCGTACTTCTTCATTCAATGCGGCTATCTCATGGACTTTTTTATCGGCACGGTGACTGCTGGAAATCATTAATGCGGCCAAAAAGGAAGCAAACAATAAAAAAAGCCAGTTTTTGGGGGCATCTCCGCTCACCAAAAACTTTCCTTTTAAAATATCCAATAAGCCTTTTTTCATTTTCCGTTCTTTAATTGATTCTGTTTTGCTTCAAATCCGTTCTGCTATTCGAAGCTTAGCACTCCTTGCTCTGTTGTTTATGGCTATTTCTTCTGCTGATGGAACGATTAAACCGCCCACTTTTTTTAAGGGGACATCCACGTTTCCGTAAAAATCCTTTTCAGCCTCCCCTTCGAACTTTCCATCCCTAATGAACCTTTTCACCAAGCGGTCCTCCAAAGAGTGATAGCTAATCAAACTCAATCGCCCACCTGTTTTCAAAATGTTTGGTACCTGAAGGAGAAACTCCTTAAGCACCTCTATCTCTTGATTCACCTCAATACGAATGGCTTGATACACCTGGGCCAAGATTTTGTTCTCCTTTACCTTGGGCAGAAAAGGCCTTAAAACCGTTTTCAGTTCTTCTGTTGTTTTGATTGGTGATGCTTCCCTTGCCTCAACAACCTTTCTGGCTAGAGCCTTAGCGTTTCGAAGCTCACCGTAGGCCAGAAAAATCGAAGCTAGATTTTCTTGTGAATAGGAATTCACGACTTTAAAAGCCGATAATTCATCCTCTTGATTCATGCGCATATCCAAGTCCGCATCAAATCGGATGGAAAATCCTCTATCCGCTTTATCAAACTGATGGGAAGAAACCCCGAAGTCTGCCAAGATTCCATCAACTTCCCGAATGCCATAGAACTTTAAAAATTGATTGAGAAATCGAAAATTCTGATTAATCAACTGAAATCTGGAATCCTCAATGACATTTGCCAATGCATCTTTATCCTGATCAAAAGCCAACAATTTTCCATCCTCACCCAACCTTTTCAATATTTCCTTGGAATGCCCACCACCTCCAAAGGTGACATCCACATACACTCCATCATTTTTTATTGCCAATCCGTCCACCGACTCTTTCAGAAGAACTGGATTGTGATACCCGCTAGTCATCGTCAGCAAAAATCTCTTCTGCTAAATCCGCATAATCTTTCTCCCCTTCATCCAGGACCTTCTCATATTTTGCTTTGTCCCAAATCTCGATTTTATCAAAAACTGCATTCAACACCACCTCTTTGCCTATACCAGCGAAATCAACCAAATTCTTGGGTATTTGAAGCCTTCCTGAATCCCCATCAATAGCAACCTCCTTCATTCCGGCCACAAAGTTTCGCACAAAGGCGTCATATTTCCGGTTAATTTTGCTCTTCTTCATCACCTTCTGCATCAACACGTCAAATTCATTCTTGGGATACAGCTCCAAACATTGTTGAAAAACCGACCTCTTAATAACAAACCCATCCTTCAAAACAGGTAATAGCTGGTTTTTTAGGGAAATAGGTAACATTACCCTTCCTTTGCTATCAGCTTTACAATCATGTTGTCCTATGATATGGGTCACTAGAAATCAATTGGTTAGTAATAACAACTCAAATATATAGATTTTATTTCCACATTTCTCCACTTAACTCCACATTTGTTAATAAATTCCCCACATTTATCGATGAATGTTGGGATTTTCGTGTTAAAACGAAAAAATCCCTTTGCCCTTCAGATTCACATCACAAATGGATTACCACATATTTTCTTCAAAAATCTTTGTGATATGAATTGCCTATATTTGCCCTCCCAGTACCAACTAACTTTAGATGGAAGACCAAATCATTCGAGAAGGCAAGTTCAACTACATTGAGCGAGGTGAGGGGAAGCCCATAATCATCCTACATGGATTGATGGGTGGCCTAAGTAATTTTCAAGGTGTTTCTGAGCATTTTCCGTCCAAAGGGTATCAGGTTTTGATTCCCGAACTTCCCATTTACGACATGCCCATGCTAAAGACTACGGTAAAGAATTTTGCCAAGTTTTTGGAAGAATTTATTGAGTTTAAGGGACTGAAGGATGTCATATTGCTGGGAAATTCCTTGGGGGGACATATAGGTTTACTTCATACCAAAATGTATCCCGAAATGGTCAAAGCCCTTGTGATTACAGGCAGTTCTGGGCTTTATGAAAAGGCGATGGGTGATGGTTACCCAAGAAGAGGTGACTACGACTTCATCAAGCAAAAGGCTGAAGACGTCTTTTACGACCCTAAAGTGGCCACTAAAGAAATAGTAGATGAAGTTTTTGCTACCGTAAATGACCGGATGAAATTAGTTAAGACGTTGGCCATTGCAAAGAGCGCCATAAGGCACAATATGTCCAAAGACCTCCCCAAAATGGAAACACCAACTTGTATTATTTGGGGAGAAAACGATACGGTTACGCCTCCGGAGGTTGCCAAGGAATTTCATGAGTTGTTACCTGATTCGGATTTGTTCTGGATAGAAAAATGTGGGCACGCACCTATGATGGAACACCCCGACGAGTTCAATACTATTCTTGCAACTTGGTTGGACAAACGTAAATTCTAGCCATGAAAATTACATCGGCCGAATTTGTAATGTCCAATTCAAATGTGGCCCAATGCCCAAAGGACCCTATTCCCGAATACGCCTTTATCGGTAGGTCGAACGTAGGAAAATCTTCCTTGATAAATATGCTCACGGAGCGCAAAAGCTTGGCCAAAACATCTGGTAGGCCCGGGAAGACCCAACTTATCAATCATTTCAAAATAAACAAGAACTGGTTTTTGGTGGATTTACCGGGTTACGGCTATGCCCGAGTATCCAAAAAAGACAAAAAGACCTTCCAGAAGTATATTACCGAATATTTTGAAAAACGTGAGCAGTTGGTCTGCGGTTTTGTTTTGGTGGATATTCGGCACGACCCGCAGACCATAGACCTAGATTTTATGGAATGGTTGGGCTCCCATGGGATTCCTTTTGCCATAGTTTTTACCAAGGCCGATAAACTAAAACCAGGAGTAATTGAGAAACAAGTCCAGTCTTACCTACAAAAACTTTTGGATGGGGTTTGGGAAGAAGCTCCTCCACACTTTATTACCTCATCCAGTAACCGAATGGGGCGTGAAGCCCTTTTGGATTATATTAATTCCATTAACCAAGAGTTCCGTTCGTCCAGCAATAGCTAGTACAACAGTGCTCCTAAGCGACCCTTTTTTCTATTACGGATTCAAGAGGTATCTTTGAGAATCAATCAAAATTCAAAATGAAAATCACCATTTTAACCATTCTTGCTTTTATTTTCTTGAGCCTCTCTCCCTCAATCCAAGCCCAGGAAGTAAACCAGCAATTTTCCAAGGACTTAAAACAATTAAAAGAATATTTCCATATTCCAGGAATGGCAGTTTTGGTTGAAAAAGATGGCGAGATTATTTATGAGGATTATTTTGGCTTTGCCAATATTCAGGATTCCATTGAGGTAAACCAAAACACCGCTTTTCCTATTGCATCATTAACCAAAATTTTTTCTGGAATACTGCTTATGAAAGCTAAGGAAGAGGGAAAATTATCCTTGGAAACTCCGATAAATGAGTTTTTAAATCGAAGTAAATTAGGAGATTCTGTAAGGGTAAAACATATCTTGACCCATACCTCCCAAGGTGACCTAGGTGAGAATTTTTATTATAGTTATCGTTTTGGATTGTTGACACCAGTTATAGAAAAAACATATCAAAACAAATTTCAGGAAGTAGTATCTACTGAAATTTTTGGTCCTTTAGAAATGAATGATTCCTGGTTTTTGAATGACTCAACCGAGACCAAAGCACGTGATTCCATATTTGCAAAACCCTACCTTTTTGACGAATCAACGACACCTGGTCCTGTTGAATATGGAGTATCTACCTCATCCGGAATAGTATCCACTGCCAGTGATTTACTAAAACTTAGTCATGCTTTGGACAATCGATCTTTACTTTCGAATGCCTCCATGGAATTTATGTTTTCAGCACCAAAAGAAGATTTACCCTATGGACATGGAATTTTCGCGCAGGATATGAATGGAATCAAACTCATTTGGGGTTATGGTCAGTACGATGCGTATTCCAGTTTGTTTTTAAAAGTTCCTGAAAGGAATTCCACCCTCATCCTTTTAGCAAATAACAACTTAATGAGCGATCCCGCTAGGCTTATTTATGGCGATGCATCCAGTTCTCTTTTTGCCCTTAGTTTTTTAAAAAACTATATTTTCCATACGGTAAGTCCACCAAGCCCATTGCTTATTCGAAAACAATTGTTGGCTCAAGCCTTGGCTTGCTCATTTATGAGCCGATTTGAAGACACACAGTGGAACAAGAGCATAGAACTTCTAGAAATAGTTTTTGAAACCTATCCCAACTACTTGGAATATGGCGATTTGAACCTTCTTCATAATTTGATGTTCTTGAAAACGGTTGCTTTTCACAAAGAATTTGGAGAATTCAATAGGTTCGATGATAAAATTGAAGGCATTGCAAACCAGCTGCATTCCAAGGACCCCCTAAATCCATACGTAAATGTTTACCTCGGTGACTACCACAGCTCAAAAGGCAATGTTGAAAAGGCAAAGTTGCATTACAAAAACATAGTGGACTCCAAGAATTTTTCTCCTTTTTGGTACACTGGAGTAGCAAAGAACTGGCTTGAAAACAATCCTTAGAAATCGAAAGACATGGAATCCCTAAGTCGTAAACTTGAAGTAAAGGAACAATTAAAACATTGTTTGACTTCGTATCGGGATTCTGGCTTGAACAATTGTATACAGCAAATTGAAACAAGAATTCTTAGCAAAAAAATCAGGTTCCCTCTTTTAGAATTTTGTGGAGAGACCTTTTTTCAGGAAATTAAATTAGAAGAACAGATTGCTTTCTGCGCACAAATTGAAAGACTAAAAACCATAGGAGGCAATGTTATTATTGGGATTATTCTGCAAAAGAGACTTCATCATAATTTGAAAGAATCCATTGGAAAAGCCGCAGAGTATATTTCTTTGGCCGATGCCTGGTATATCTGTGACATTATTGGAGAGCGTGTTTTTGGTTATGCACTTTTGAATTCTTGGGACCAGACTTTCCCTTTAATTCAAGATTTGGCAAACCATCCTAGCAACTGGGTTGTTCGAAGTTTAGGTGCAGGATTCCATAATGCCATCAAAAATGGGTTGGAAAAACTATATGTTGAACAACTTTTTCTTCTTTTGCTATCAAAAGCGAATGTCAAGGACAAAGAAATGAAGCAAGGTATGGGCTGGGCTGCAAAAACAACCGCCAAATTTCATCCGGATATCATTGCCAAATTTAAAAGTGAAATTGAAAACACCGAAAAAACGGGCGCATGGTTCCGGACAAAAGTGAGAATTGGTTTAGAACGTCATCAGTATGCCAAGGGAAATTGAGGTAAAATCAGTACTCAACAAAACAAAAAAACGGGATTCCTGGTTTTTGGATGACTATACCTTCAATCCGTATAGTAGTTGCTCCTTTAACTGCCTTTACTGCTATATACGGGGGAGCAAATATGGAACCAACCTTGAAGAAAGTATTTCAATTAAAACAAACGCAATAGAGGTCTTGGACAGGCAGCTTGTCAATAGGGCGAGGAAAAATCAATATGGCATTATCGTTTTGTCTTCGGCCACCGACCCTTATCTTAAACTGGAAACCAAACATAAACTAACGCGACAGGCTTTGGAGGTAATTTTAAAGCACAAATTTCCAGTTCACATCATTACCAAATCGGATTTGGTTACGCGGGATTTTGATCTCTTGACACAAATTGCTGAAAAGGCTATTCTTCCCAATGACCTAACAGACCTAAAGAAGGGTGTGATTGTTAGTTTTTCGTTCTCAACTATTGATGACCAGACTGGAAAGATATTTGAACCAGGTGCCACACCCCCATCTAAAAGACTTATTACCCTAGAAAATACCTTGAAAGCCGGATTTTTGAGTGGTGTGAGCCTGATGCCCCTCATTCCATACGTTTCCGACACCTCAGAACAACTTCACTTCAAATTTTCTACATTTCAAAGGTTACGGGTGGATTATGTGTTACCTGCAACCATCACACTTTTTGGCCAAGGTAAGGCAGATAGCAAAACCTTAATGCTCAATGCAATCCGAAAACATTATCCCGAATTGGAAGCTAAGTATCAAAAGTTTTTTAAGACCAGTTCTGAAATACCCAAATATTATCAAGAAGCCTTTTATAAAAAGATGAAGGAGCTGTGCAATCAATACAAATTGAACAACAGTATTGTAAAGGCAGCCCAATTGAAAAATTAAATGTTTACTTGACTCACACTCTAGTCAAGCCGTTCCACCACTAGTTGGATTAACATCTTTGGCGTATTCAAAACGTTCAATTCTTCGGTAGAAATAAACACCTCAAGGCCATTGATTCCCTCAATCAATACAATAGGAAAAGTAAACTTAGCCCCAAATTTGGATGCGTATTTTTTTGCGAATTCATCCTTATGCAAAAAGACCATATCATGCTCACTTTCTTCACGAAATTTCTTCCAGGTGGTATTCTCGCTCACTAACCCATACGTGATATCACACAAATTACAATCGTACGTAGAGGGACTAAACACCTTATGCATGCTATCTAAAATGGCATTTCTTTTTCCTGAATTGGCATTGTAGACAAATATCAGTTTTTCACGAATTTGCTTTTTCATGTTTCAAAAATACAATGGATTTTAATCGCAAAAAGCTCAATTAAGTGTAATTTAATTTTTCTAAAAACAAGACGATGATAGCGCGCATTTGGAAAGGAAAAACAAAACTTGAACACCTTGAGGAATATGAGCAATTCATGAAAGAACGAGCAGTTCCTGATTACTCGAAAACCCCTGGTTTTGTAAAACTCATTTTCTTAAATCGGAAAGATGCTGAGTTTGCCTATTTTGAGTTGATTACGTTTTGGGAAAATATGGAAGTCATCAAAAACTTTGCAGGTGATAATACCGAAATAGCCAAGTACTATCCTGAGGACCAAAATTTTTTGTTGGAATTCCCTGAAAAGGTCGTTCATTTTGAGGTTTTTGCTGATTAATATCAATCCAAACTCCACATGTTTCGCTTCATATGGAGCTTTGATCAATTGATACATGCCTGGTAGCTCTATTTTGGTTTCCTTGAAAGGGATTTTTGATACAAACCCTTTTTCGATTTGGCAACCAAATGACATCTCAAGGATACATTCGAACACTTTCAGTCATTCACAAGGGGTTGATTATCGGGCCCACCTTACTAGGAATATTGTTTTATGCAATCGCCGAAAAAGAAACCTTGGGGTATTCACTTGACGATTCCCCTTGGATATATGTAGTGCCGTCAACTTCTTTTGGTGGAATACTACTAGGTGAGTTGATTTTTAGAAAGGCAATCAAAGATTTTCCAAAAACCGCCTTGTTACGACATAAAGTTAAACGCCATCATTCGGCTTCCGTAATACGATATATTTTAATTGAAATTCCCATTTTCTTGGGGGTCTTTGTTTTCATGGCCACCAATAACTTAACTTTTTTAGTCATCGTATCCATTGCTGTATTCTACCTAATACTCATAAAACCAAAAAAGGAGAATATCGAAAAAAGCTTAAACCTAAATCGATTGGAGAGATTACAATTCCAAAGACCTAATGAATTCTTTTAATGAAATAATACGCAACACCTACGTCCCATGCTAATCAAACCACTTGTTTGTACTTTGCTCCTATTCCTTCTCCTTATGGTTCCCAACAATTGCACTTCACAAAATCCCAATTCCTCCGTTGATAATCTCAAAAAAATGGGAAGGGATTCTTTAGCAAATATCGCTAGGCAACTGATTAAAAACGACCTTGGGGAAACCATTCCAAAAAGCTATGGCGCAAAGGTCTACGGGAATGACAATGAGATTTATATTGCCTTTGACTTGCCCATTCGATATGTTCCCTTGGATTCAGCATATCATTATGGATGCACGGTTACCCTAGTAAACAAGTCCATCAACCTTAGTCCACTTACTCCGGTCAGCCAGAATTCGAATTCAAAAGATTTTCCTTTTCATAACATTTCAAAAGAAGAGAAAAGAAAAGTTGAATATGTGCTAAACTCTAAAACAGGAAAAACCTGGAGTTTCGAAAACTATAGAACTTATTTTCAAAATATAGGTGCCCAGGTAACCCTATACGAACATGCTTCTTTTTTTGAAGTAATCGAAGAAACAACCCATGAACGAACTCGCTACGAAGTGACAAAAAAAACTGGAGTTGTTTCCGCACTTCGACATCGACATATTGCCAATCTACCTCCTTGGCAAGAAAGAGGATATTATGAGATAAAGAAGTAAGGGGTTTATTTTTTTAATTCCAGTTTCTCAGCAAAATAATCACAGAAATCTTTCATCGTAGCGGTCATTTTTTCATCTTGGGTAGCCTTCATAAATGTATCCGCCATAGTAACCAAAGTCTGGTGGAAGAAAACCTTCATCTCATCAACAGGCATTTCCTTGGTCCAAAGATCAATTTTAAGTGATTCCTGGTTTTTACTATCCCAAACAGACAACATCATGGCTTTGGCCTCCTCATTTTCAATCCCTCCATCCTGGGCGGACCAATGTAATTCCTCGGGCACTCGGTTCTCGTCAAGACCAACTGTTAATGTAATTTTTGAAGTGTGTGCTATCGCCATCTATCTTTTGGGTTTGTAATTTGATTCTTTAAATAATTCATCTGCCGGTAAATCCAATAATTCGGTCAACTGCATTTCTGGATTCTTCTCCATATAAGACCTCACAATTTGCCATCCCATATACCTGCCCAGTCGTCCGGGAGATTCATTATCCAATGCCAATTGAAATTTTGAAAATGGCGCTGGGTCCAAAAACCGTCTATCCAAGCTGGATTCGGTGCTATATAAAATTTCACGTTCCACAAAATAGCGCCAAATCTGCTCTTCGTTATCTTGCGCCCATTCAATCTGTTCCTGGGTATAATTTATTTTTTGGGCATCTGTATTTTCTGGCAACAACTTATCCTTGATATATAACTCCTTTCCATAATGCACCATGCGAGACAGGAAGGTTCGGTTCCTTGGATACTTTAAAACCTTTTTTGTAAACGCACTAGCCACATCGGAAACCAAATATTGTTTATCCAGACCTTGTGCAACATAACGGGGAATGCTTTGGTAAAAGTGATGGTCTTTGCCCAAATAATTATCCAGTCCAACCAGTAAGAGGGAATCGGTTAAAATAATACGGTTCTCATAAGCCACATCTGATATTAGCGTAATTATTTTGGGAGTAATTGTCTGCGGAAAATAATGTGAAATATGTTGGAATAGGGATTCCAACTCAAGTGTTTCTGTTGAAAAATCGCCAAAAGCGCCTTCTACCTCCTCCGAAAGTTCCACTTGGAGTGTATCTGTAAGTTTCGCAATCCAAACACTGTCTGGAAATTGGGCGGGAAACAAATAAGGATAGTTTGATTTCAATTTGGGAATATCCTTAGGTTGAGCGGTAGCAAATTCCCGGTCAAAACGATGCACCTTTAATTCCAATTCGATTTGGGCAATCTTTTTTTCGGTTTCATCCCCTGTTTTGCAACCTACAACCAAGAAAAGAAGGGCTAGGATTAAAAAGCTGGATATTTGAAAATCAAAGTATTTGGACAACCCCTTCATTTTTAGAACAGCAGCATTTATTTTTACAGGGCACAAAGGTAATTTATTGAATCTAAAAACTAAGCTATGCAAACTGAAAAGGTAATTCAACATATTGTGGATTGGTTAAAAGAGTACGCCACAAATGCTGGAATAAAAGGATTTGTTATTGGGGTATCCGGCGGGATTGATTCCGCGGTAACATCAACATTATGTGCTAAAACAGGCCTTGAGCTTTTATGTGTTGAAATGCCAATCCATCAAGGAGAGAATCAGGTGACCCGAGCGGACCGCCACATCAATTGGTTAATGGACCATTTCAGTAATGTGAAAAGGCAACCTGTGAATCTCACCTCTGTTTTTGATAGCTTGGTTGATGCCCTACCTGAAGTGGAGGATGAAGAAGCGCGTTTTATGTCTTTGGCCAACACAAGAGCCAGGCTTCGCATGACCACTTTATATTATTTCGCGGCCCTTAAAGGTTATTTAGTAGCCGGAACCGGAAACAAAGTAGAGGACTTTGGCATAGGGTTTTACACCAAATATGGAGATGGAGGGGTGGACTTGAGTCCGATAGCCGACCTCCTAAAAACCGAAGTGTACGCACTCGGCAATACCCTGGGAATTAATCAAGATATCATGGAAGCAGCTCCAACCGACGGCCTTTGGGGCGACCACCGTACCGATGAGGACCAAATTGGGGCATCTTATCCCGAACTGGAGTGGGCCATGAAAATGGATGATGAAGGGAAGACCGAATCGGATTTTTTAGGTCGTGAAAAAGAAGTATTCGTAATCTACAAAAGGTATAATACTGCAAATAAACATAAGATGATTCCTATACCTATTTGCGAAATTCCTGATAGTTTAAAATAGCTTTTTGTCCGAAAAAACCCAGCTTAAGACGAAAAAAACCCCAGAAATTTTAAGGTTTTAAGAAAAAAATCACACTTTTATGTCAGCAAATGGTTAACTTGCCCGCACGCCGTGTAAGTAAATCAGTACTAAACAACTTTTAATTTAAATTATAATCCAAACCAAATGATAAAAGTATTAATCGCTGACAACCACCCCATAGTTCGTCTAGGCATTAAGCAGGTCATTGAATCGGGTTCTGACATGGAAGTCATTGCCGATGTGGCCACTACTGGAGAACTGTTTGATGTATTAGAAAAAGTTACCCCCGATGTTGTAATGTTGGAGATGGATATTCCTGAAATCAATGGAATTGCCACATTACGCAAGATGAAACAAGAATTCCCCAATGTAAAGGCCTTAATGTACAGTGGTCAATCTGAAGATGTATACGCATTGAGTACGATTCGGGCAGGAGCTTTCGGTTATCTTTCCAAAACCGCTGATCTAGATTACATCATTACGGCTGTTAGAAAAGTCAGTGAAGGAAACATGTTCATTACCAATGAATTGGCTCAGCGACTTGCTTTCGATGAAGGTACCCAAAAACCAAGAAGATTTTTCAGAAAACTGTCTTCTAGAGAGGTAGAGGTGCTTAAGTTATTGGCCAGTGGAAAACGAAACAAAGAAGTTGCAGAAGGTCTTAACCTGAATGAAAAAACAGTTAGTACCTACAAAGCACGTTTGATGAAAAAATTGAATGTGGACAATCTTGTGGATTTATTACAGCAAGCCAAAGCCTTAGAGCTGTATTAAACATAAACCAATACATTTTTTGGAATCCCGAGCAGTATACTGTTTCGGGATTTTTTATGACAGCACCCTATTCAATTTGGCGTTCAATAATTTGTTCAATTGAAGGTAGTTCATGATTTCCTCTAAGACTTCTGAGTTGTCATCAT
This sequence comes from Flagellimonas sp., assembly GCF_965601775.1. Classification (GTDB taxonomy): domain Bacteria; phylum Bacteroidota; class Bacteroidia; order Flavobacteriales; family Flavobacteriaceae; genus Flagellimonas. The sequence continues at coordinate 828,571 of NZ_OZ271837.1, read as the reverse complement.
GATTATCCTGGGTGTTGGACTGAAGCTCGCTAATCCTAGCCTTTATTAGATTACAGCGCAAGGTAAGTATGGTTTCACCCACCAATTGGGCCACGCCCCTTTCCTTATCCTTTGGATAAATATCTTTTCGCTCCCAGTCGTGTAGCGTGTAGCGTTCTTCTTCCATTAATATGGATGAAACCTCACTCACCAAACCCTGCTCTAAAGTGGAAAGAAAACCATTTATGGTAAACTCTTCCCTTTCATTCAAATCACCAATAAGACGATAATAAATGTTCTTAAACTGCGCATTGGTCAACTCAATTTCATCCTCTTGAAGGTCCAGATATACTTTTTCATATACTTTGGCCTCAACTACTTCGGGTTCCAAAATCAACTCCCCTTCTTCATTCTCCTTCAATACCAAATCCTCAAACTCTTCCTTCCGGTCACCATAGAGTAAAAGCATTTCGATTATTTTCCGTTCCAACTCGTAAAGCACGTCTACCTTTTCAACCATGGTATCATGCTTTACTACTTCAAAAGCTTTTTGTTCTTGCCTTATTTTTTTGCTGGCTTCACCCCTCTCTTTTTTATTGATTTGGGCAAGGGTATTGTATAAAACCTCTTCCGAAATCTGCATCATCCTTGCGCATTCCTGGATGTAGATTTCTTTCTTTATCTGGTCGGGTATCTTGCTGATGCTATTGACAATATCGCGAACCGTTTCAGCTCGCTTGATAGGGTCGTCCGCGGCCTCTTGGGTTAAAATAGATGTTTTGAATTGGATGAAATCCTTCGCGTTCTCTTCCAAATACAGGACCACGTCCTCATACGTATTGTTTTTGGCAAAGCTATCCGGGTCCTCGCCTTCAGGAAATGAGCAAACCTTTACGTTCATCCCTTGTTCCAATATTAAATCAATTCCCCTAAGGGAAGCTCTCAGTCCGGCCGCATCTCCGTCAAAAAGTACCGTAATGTTTTTGGTCAACCGGTTTATCAAACGGATTTGCTCCGGAGTCAAAGCCGTTCCACTAGAAGCTACTACGTTCTCAATCCCACGTTGATACATTTGTATCACATCGGTATAGCCTTCCACCAGATAACAATTGTCTTCTTTAGCTATGGCCTGTTTGGCGAAGTAAATCCCATAAAGCACTTTGCTCTTATGGTAAATATCACTTTCGGGAGAGTTCAGGTATTTGGCCGCTTTCTTATCATTGGTCAAAATTCGACCGCCAAAACCTAACACCCGACCACTCATAGAATGGATAGGAAACATTACCCTCCCTTTAAATCTATCAAACTTCCTTGTATTGCCTTCGGTTTGCTCTTTTACAATAGTGAGGCCTGTTTTCTCTAAAAATTCCAGCTGATACGATTTTTCCAGAGCTGTTTTGGTGAAAGCTTCCCACTCATCCAAACTGTATCCCAGCCCAAACTTTCTAATGGTAATATCCGAAAAACCTCTTTCCTTAAAATAGGAATGCCCTATAGCTTTTCCCGGTTCAGTTTCCCATAAAACATCTTCAAAGTACTTTTGGGCAAATTCCGATACCAAATACATGCTTTCACGCGCATTTGCCTCTTCCTTTTCCTCATCAGTACGTTCGGTCTCCTCTATTTCAATATTATATTTTTTGGCAAGGTATCGAATAGCTTCAGGATAGGTAAAATGCTCATGTTCCATTAAAAAGGCGACCACATTGCCCCCTTTACCGCTACTGAAGTCCTTCCATATCTGTTTCACGGGGGATACCATAAAACTTGGCGTGCGTTCGTCACTGAATGGACTAAGGCCCTTAAAATTGGACCCAGCCTTTTTCAATTGGACAAAATCGCCGATTACCTCCTCTACCCGAGCGGTCTCATATACTTGGTCTATGGTGGTTTTTGATATCAAATCTACCCGTAAAATTAGCTTTTAAAGGTAAACAAAAATCAAAATGTAGCATGACATAACTACACAAGCGTATGTCGTCCTCGACCAACTCATCTGACAAGATTCGTTATCTTCGATTTTCAATTTAACAGGCGAAATCTAGCTTATGTCCATTTACCAGAAACTCACTAAAATTGGCTCCCGATTTGTTGGAAAGCATACACTTTTTAAACACGGTTTTAACCTTTCCCCAATGTATCGAAGAAGTACCGGTAGGGTTACTTCGGTTTCTGAGGATTTGATGGACATTCATGTTCGACTTCCCCTCAATTACAAAAACAGAAATTACGTGAATTCCATTTTTGGCGGGAGTATGTTTTCGGCTGTTGACCCAATTCCCATGGTTCAATTGATGAATATTTTGGGAGACGATTATGTGGTTTGGGATAAATCAGCAGAGATTTTATTTAAACGCCCCGCAAGAGAAACCCTTTACGCACATTTTGAGTATTCTGAGGACGAGATAGAACGGATTAAACAGCAAGTTGCCGTAGAAAATGAGATTACCATTGTGAAAACCACTTTGTTAATGGATAAAAATAAGGTCAAGGTGTTTTGCGAAGTGAAGAAAACCATTTATGTGGCTGACAAATCTTTCTACAAAAAGAAACGGGCAAGAGCCAAAAGCAAAACTTGACTTATCTTTAAGGTATGATACTTTTCTTTGGAACCCGTCCTGGTAAGGCCAATACTAAAGTACTGCCCAGTGTTGCTTGTCCCTATTGTGGGCAGGTAGGTACGTTGGCCGCAGTTTCGCAACCCAACTATTTTCATCTTTTTTGGATTCCTTTATTTACCATAAGCACTTCAAAATATGTTGAATGCTCACATTGTAAGCGGGTATTTTATCAAGAAGAATTTTCTATGGAGATGAATAGAGCTTTCAAAAACATTTGAGCGGAATCAGGAGTTGATTTTCCCAATTCCGCCCAGATTGGCTAACTTGATTATACTATTACAAATCAAACCGAAGGCCCAAGGAGATGTTGTTTCTTCTTGGCGAGTTAATGGCTAGAGCAAAATTGCGGTCAATATCATACTTCAAATGCCAAGTAACATTGCCTCTACCAATATAGGTGCTCAAACCAAAAAAAGCATCTCTAGCATCACTTCTTGGAACTAAAGTTTCAAAATCCGTTGAAACACCGTTTGGAATAAAGTCAGGATTGAATCTAATTTTCTGAACCGTTTTAATATTGAAACCAGCATAAAAACCTAAACCAAACCTGAATTTGTTTTTTGTGGAATATCGAACAAAATTGCCATTACTTCTTTTTGCCGAAGAGCCAAGTTCAAAATGAAAAGGAATGATAATATCGTCCTGTCTGAATTTGGATTTAGCCAACTCCCCGGTGTCGTTGTTAAAAAAAGCATTAGCATTAACTAAATCTATTATTTGTAGTCTTTCGCCTCCAACTTCAATAAACCCCCCTGTGGTTCTTCTTGCAAAGAGTTGATTATCGGTTTTTAATCCTCTAGACAAGTAGTTTATACCATAGGTAATTCTCAGCCAGTTACTGTTTCTAAAAACTCTCGTAGTCCATTGATATCCCATTTCAAAATATCGACTGCCCAGTATTTGATGTGGTGTATCAATCAAGGATTGTCCTTGGATAATAGTATTGTTCAAGCCAATACCTAAAACCACATTTGATTTTGTTCTTTTATCTGGTTTTGGGAAATCTGTTTTCTTTATTCTAAGCCCCAAAACCACATTTTCATCTTCAAAAAAATCTATTTGCTCTTCATATAGGGCGTCATACTCATCAAAAATATCCGATTTATTTCTTTCTAAAAGGGCAATTTGATTATCAATGATTGCTAGTTTGTTTTCAATATTTAGTGCTCTATTCTTGGCCGCTTCCTTTTTAAGTTCGTTAGCTTTTTCTAAAGATATTTCTCCCCTATCCAAGCGTTTGTTGATATCCTTTACCTCTAATTTCAAGGCTTCTTTTTCCTGGTTGGCAATTTTCTCTTTTTGCGCCTCCAATACCTCGATTTTACGCTCGTACTTCCTTTGGGCGTTAAGGTTTTGACTTAAAATAACTAGAATTATCGTTGCTAAAAACAGTGTAATTTGTCTCATTTTGATTGATTTTGGAACCTTCGGTTCCTGCCTCCCTAGTAGCTAGGGAGGAGAAACTAAGGCTTTTTGATTGATGATTAATTATTCCTATCGGCCACCGCAGTCCTTACCTTTAGGTAACCTTGTTTGAGTGCTTCAAATATTTGATCTCGAAAGGATTCATCCAGCTCGTCTTCCACTTCGGTCAACAAGGCCATGGCATCCACTTTTCCTTCCGAACTAAGTAATTTATCGGTGAGTATCTCCCGTTGCGCGGTACGAAGCAGCGAATCTACTTCCGCATCAGTAATTTGGGTATCGGCAATGCTTTCAAGTTGGGTAACTTGTCTCAGGACTTCTGTGACTTTTGTATTGATGATATCCTCCGAAATCACAATGGCAGAGTCCTGCAATGGCATCTTGCTGAAGTCTTCAACCTTCTCCGTCTCCATTACAACAGTTGCGGGTTCTTTTGGTAGGATTTGCGATTCTTGGAAGACATGAACCTCTCTCGGAGCTTCGGCAACCTCTATTTCTTCAACTTCAATTTGAGGGCTTCTTTCTTTTTTCAGAATTTCTTTTGGGGAACTATCCTCTTTTACCATGGGAATTGCTTTCTCGTTGGGTCCAGTATTTAGAAAAAGGATTCCTAAAAAGACCAATAGACCAACAAATACTGCTGCAATCGCATACCCATACCTCCTTTTTGGTTTTGGTTTTTGAGTTGCAGCTAGTTCCCCGGATATTTTTTCCCAAGCCTTTTCGGAGGGTTCAATTTTCCTAGCTTCTAATTTTTCCTTGATGTGTTTTTCAAACTTTTCCATATCCTTTCCATTAATTCTCCCCCGTGCTCCTCATCATCCATTTTAAATTTTCCTGTAGCATTTTTCGTGCTTTAAATAATTGCGACTTTGATGTCCCTTCTGAGATATGCAACATTTCTGCAATTTCATAATGTTTATATCCCTCAACAGCATAAAGCAAAAACACCATTTTATATCCTTCCGGCAGTTTATCTATTTGTTCTTGAATATAGGCTACGTCAAAAGCGCTGTATACTGAATTCGTAGTTCTTTCCTGATTTTCCAACACCTCATCGTCATAGACTACAAACTGTTTTTTCCTTAAATAGGAAATGCTTTCCCTGACCATAATTCTTCGAACCCATCCCTCAAAACTGCCCCGATGCTCAAAGCTTCCCAGATTCTGGAACACTTTTACGAAAGCGTGCACCATGACATCCTCAGCAAATTGAACATCCTTGACATATTGTCTACATACACCCAACATTTTTCCCGCATACTTTTCATAGAGCATCTGTTGGGCTTTTGAATCGCCAGATATGGCCTTTTTAATCCAGGCTTTTTCATTATTGTTGAGCGCTATGATTTTCAAGAGCGGTTTCAAGTTTGTGTTCTATTTGTTAAGACGTTGTTGGAATGGAAAGCGTTGCCTGAAACTTTTATTTTCTAATACAAAAGATTCAAGTTAATGAAAATCAACATTTTATCGAGTTACTTTTTTCGGTCAACTACATAGTTGACCATTAGGGCTAGAGAATCTTTGTATTGGGAATCGGGATATTGGTCCAATAGAGACAAGGCTTCATCCTTAAATTCAATCATTTTCGTGACGGCATAGTCCAAACCACCCTTTTCTTTAACGTAAGTGATAACCTCGCGTACCCTTTTTTTGTTCTTATTGTGGTTTTTAATGGAGTTTATCAACCATCTTCTTTTTTCTCCATCACTATGGTTCAAAGCATATATTAGAGGTAGGGTCATTTTTTGTTCCTTGATGTCGATACCTGTGGGTTTTCCAATCTTCTCAGCACCGTAGTCAAAAAGGTCATCTTTTATTTGAAAAGCCATACCACATAGTTCCCCAAATTTCCTAAAGGTTTCCACATGTTCCGTATCCGGTTTTACCGAACATGCTCCCATGCTGCAACAAGCAGCTATAAGGGTAGCTGTTTTTTGGCGAATGATATCATAGTATACTTCCTCTGTAATATCCAAAAGACGGGCTTTTTCAATCTGAAGTAGCTCTCCTTCACTCATATCCCGAACTGCATTGGAAATAATGTGCAGAAGATCATAATTTTTATCATCCAAGGCTACCAGTACTCCTCGTGAAAAAAGAAAATCCCCCACCAAAACCGCAATTTTGTTTTTCCAGAGCGCATTTATTGAAAAGAAACCTCTTCGTTTATAACTTTCGTCTACCACATCATCATGGACCAAACTTGCTGTGTGTATAAGTTCAATTATGGAGGCTCCACAATAGGTTCTTTCGTTTACCGAACCATTGTTGAGCAATTTGGCAGTAAGGAAAACAAACATGGGTCGCATTTGCTTCCCTTTTCTGTTCACAATGTAGTAGGTGATCCTATTGAAAAGAGCTACTTTGGAGGACATGGACTCATGAAACTTTTCTTCAAAAAGCTCCATCTCTTCATTGATGGGTTCCTTAATCTGCGAGACAATTTTCATGGAAAGTCAAAGATACTCATCAGGATTCTTTTAAACCATAAATCTGACAGCTTACGCAAAAAACAAGATGAAATAAATCCGCACAATAGAAAATCCCCTACGATTTGTTGGCCAATTGTCCACAAGCAGCATCAATGTCTTTTCCTCGCGACTTACGAACCGTTACGATTATTCTATTCTTTTGAAGGGTATCCTGGTACATTTGAAGTGCAGCATCCGAAGCTTGTTGAAACTCGCCGTCATCGATGGGATTATATTCAATGAGGTTAACCTTGGATGGCGCAAATTGACAAAACTTCACCAAGGCATCCACGTCTTTCTGGGTATCATTGATACCCTTCCAAACCACGTACTCATAGGTGATTCTGTTTTTGGTTTTGGCATACCAATACTCCAAAGCTTCCCGCAAATCTTTCAACGGAAATGTTGCGTTGAATGGCATTATTGACGTACGTACTTCGTCTATGGCCGAGTGCAATGAGACTGCCAAATTGAACTTGACTTCTTCATCAGCCATTTTCTTAATCATCTTTGGAACGCCTGAGGTGGAAACCGTTATTCTTTTGGGAGACATGCCCAAACCTTCCGGCAAGGTGATTTTATCAATAGCCTTCAATACATTGTTATAGTTCATCAAAGGCTCTCCCATTCCCATAAAAACAATATTGCTCAGTGGTCTATCGAAATACAATCTACTTTGGTTATCGATGGCCACTACCTGGTCATAGATTTCATCTGGATTCAGGTTGCGCATTCGTTTCAAACGTGCAGTTGCGCAAAATTTGCAATCCAGACTGCAGCCCACCTGACTGGATACGCAAGCCGTAGTCCGGGTCTCGGTGGGAATCAGGACAGATTCCACAATTAGTTCATCATGGAGTTTAACCGCATTTTTAATGGTGCCATCCGAGCTTTTTTGCATTTGGTCAACCTGAATATGGTTGATGACAAAAGCGTTCTCCAACATACTACGCGTCTCCTTGGAGATGTTGGTCATAGCCTCAAAGGAATGCGCCGACTTTCTCCAAAGCCACTCATATACTTGGTTACCTCGGAACGGTTTATCACCTTGCTCCACAAAAAAATTGCGAAGTTGGTCTTTGGTGAGCGCTCTTATGTCTTTCTTCTTGATTTCCAACGAGGTAAAGATAGCGACAAAAAATCCCGCTGGAAGCACTAATTCTCAGCGGGACTCTAAACCTGTTTTATTTGATTATATAATCAACATAGCATCCCCGTAGGAATAGAATCTATATTGTTCCAAAATGGCTTGTTTGTAAGCCTTCTTCATCAAATCGTGTCCAACAAAAGCCGAAATCATCATCAGAAGTGTTGACTTAGGCAAGTGGAAATTGGTCACCATGCAATTGGCAATACTAAAATCATAAGGAGGAAAAATAAACTTATTCGTCCACCCTTCAAAAGTATTTAATGTATGTTCTGAAGATACCGCACTCTCCAAACCACGCATTACGGTAGTACCTACTGCGCAAACCCTTTTCTTATTGCTTTTGGCCCGGTTTACAATTTCGGTGGCTTTTTCATCTATCACCAATTCCTCGCTGTCCATTTTATGCTTGGACAAATCCTCAACCTCAACCGGGTTGAACGTTCCCAATCCTACATGTAAGGTTACCTCCGCAAAATCCACACCCTTTATTTCCAATCGTTTCAATAAGTGTTTTGAAAAATGCAGACCAGCCGTAGGTGCAGCAACAGCTCCCTCATGTTTGGCGTAAATGGTTTGGTATCGCTCTTCATCTTCAGGCTCCACATCCCTTTTGATGTATTTGGGAAGTGGGGTTTCACCTAACTCCCGAAGCTTTCTTCTAAAATCGGTATAGGAACCGTCATATAAAAACCTTAAGGTTCTTCCTCTTGAGGTGGTATTATCGATAACCTCGGCTACCAAACTTTCATCATCTCCAAAATAGAGCTTGTTCCCAATTCTTATTTTCCGGGCAGGATCTACCAAAACATCCCATAACCGTTGTTCTTGATTTAGTTCTCTAAGCAAAAATACTTCGATTCGGGCTCCGGTCTTTTCCTTGTTTCCGTAAAGTCTAGCTGGAAAAACCTTAGTGTTGTTCAAAACCATAACATCGCCTTCATCAAAGTAATTGATAAGGTCTTTGAACATTTTATGTTCAATTTTTCCTGTTTCCCTGTGGATTACCATCAATTTGGATTCATCCCTATTTTCAGCAGGGTATTCAGCCAGTAATTCTTTAGGTAATTCAAAGTTGAAGTTTGATAATTTCATCTAGACTTTTTTTGATTTTTTACAAAGGATGGCAAATATACAATCCTCACATAGGGGATGTCAAGTAATTTGATGAATAAATCCGGTTATATTTCTGCTATTTGAAGACCTAAGATTTTCAGGTCGTTCCAGAAATCTGGATACGACTTGGAGACCACCCCAGCATCATTGACAAATAGATTGGTTCTCAACGCCAACGGAGCAAACGCCATAGCCATACGATGGTCATGATAGGTATCGATGGAAACTCCATTATTGATAGTAGAGGTAGGTTGCAAAGTCAAACTTTCCGAATCGGTTTCAACCTGAGCTCCCAATTTGGTCAACTCTGCTTTTAGTGCCGCCAAACGGTCTGTTTCTTTTATGGGAAGTGTGTGAAGACCTGTCAAACGGCATCCCACACCCAAACCTAAGCAGGTAACCGAAATGGTTTGGGCCAAATCAGGTGCATTTGAGAGATCATAGGTAAAGAAGTCGGTATTATGTTCTCGGACCTTTTTCAACGTAATTTCATTCCGAAGAAATGAAGTTTCAACCCCAAAATGGGTGTAGATTTTGCGAAGGACACTATCCCCTTGCAATGAATTTTCCTTATACGCTGAAAGTTTTATTTGAGAACCTAATTTGCATAAGGCAACAATACTGTAAAAATAACTAGCTGAACTCCAATCGGATTCGACAACCAAGGTAGTAGTATTTACTTCTTTTTTCGGTTGGACAACGATTCTGTTTTGTTCAAATGACGTGGACACGCCAAGTTCATTTAACAAGCTTAGTGTCATTTTTATATAGGGTACTGAGGTAATTTTTCCAATCAACTCCAGTTCCAATCCGTTTTCAAGACTTGGTGCAATCAAAAGTAAGGACGAAATATATTGACTGCTCACATTGGCAGGAAGTGACACTCTACTTTGGGTCAGTCTTTTTCCTGAAATCTTTAAGGGTGGGCACCCCTTTGTATTTGTGTATTCAATTTCAGCACCCAGTTTCCTTAAGGCATCCACCAAAACTTGTATAGGACGTTCTTTCATTCGGGAAGAGCCGGTCAAAACCACCTCCTTACCTTCTTGGGATGCAAAATACCCGGTAAGAAAACGCATCGCTGTTCCCGCATGGTGAATATCCACTTCACCTTGACTTATCTGGAGGCCTTGCTGCATTACCTGTCCATCATCGGAATTGGAAAGATTTTCAATTTGAATATTAGGAAAAAGGGCCTGCAACAGTAAAAGCCGATTCGTTTCACTTTTGGAGCCAGTAATCCGAATTGCGGCATTGACCAAAGGGTCTTTAAGTTGGTTTAGCTTAAGTTTCAAAAGGCTATTCTTTGAGAAGTCAAAGCTAGAAAAAACGTATTTAAAGTTCCTTTTGGGAAATCACTTTATTTCAGTTTTTTGTTGTTTTGATGCCGGTCATGGTCCCTTTTGGTCTTGATATCCAATTTTCGGTCAAAGGCTTCCTGCAAATCTACTCCGGTCTGATTAGCGAGGCAAAGTACAACGAATACCACGTCGGCCAACTCCTCGCCCAAATCCTTAGCCTTATCCGATTCTTTCTCGCTTTGCTCCCCATATCGCCTTGCAATAATACGGGCAACCTCGCCCACTTCTTCCGTTAATTGAGCCATATTGGTCAATTCATTAAAATATCGGACTCCGTGTTCTTGAATCCAATCATCTACTGCTTTTTGAGCGTTTTGGATGTTCATATTTCAGACTTTGGACAAAACTATTTTTTCTTGCTCTTTTTCCACAATTTGTCGATAAAATTCTTTTAAGTAGTCATAATATTCAGCCGGTACAATTGCTGCCTCTGAACTCAAAGAAGCCCTCAAATTTATGACTCCTCCCTTAGCCGAAACAAGATACCTAAATGTACCTATGTTATCTGGTAAAGCATACACAACAGATTCCGGTGCGGACTCTACCTGATATCCCTCGGGTACCTTTATCGATATCATATAATTATCTTCCCATGGATAGCCATAGTCAACAGGGTATTCCCTTTTTTCCGACTTGAATGGACTTTCGGTAGTACACAAATGCAGCATTGGTGAAAAATATAGCTTATTGGAAATTGTTTCAATAGCGTCTTCCTTGTAAACACTGTACTCCTGAATTATTGGTTTTGATAAATCATCATTATTCTTCAAAGCATAATCCGATATTTCAATATCCCCATGGTCTTTCTCCATCTCCTCCAAAAAACTCTCCTCGGTTCCCTTATTATATATGTTTCTAAACATGTAGGCGTTGTTATCGGTGTACTGTTGTCTTACCTTGGCCTCTATTGAACCATCCTCATTCAAACTTACATTCATCATAATCATGTCCTTCGATTTTTTCTTCGGCATTAGGTCCATTATTTCAGAAGTACCGTTTTCCGAAACCATTCTTCCAAACCAATTCAAGCTTCTAGTAGGTAACACATTCAAAGTACTATAACTATTGGTGGCATCCAGTAATTGATATTCTCCTCCTATTTTGGCTGCTGCAATGACATAATTGTAGCCCTCAAGTGTTGGAAACATTGGAATGCCATGGTCTCGGGTACTGACTAGAACCGGATGTGCGATGATGTTGGCTTGTTTTAGCATGGCCACAAGCATGAGATTGATATCCGCACTATTTCCCAAACCTTCCTTGTAGGCTTTTTTAGTGCCCTCATCGGTACCGTAGCCCCTATATTTATTCCACTTTACTTTTTGCTTGGTAAATTCCAGAACCTTCCGTGCCTTTTGTTCTTCCCCAGCGATACCTTCCAATGCAACAGCCAAATCATCTTTGAAATAACTACTTTTATCAAGTTCACCTCCAAACGATTCACTTTTATAGATAGTCTTCACTACGTCATCCCATGTTTTTGAATACGACTTATAGGTACTACCCGGAATTTCCAAGGATACAATTTCAAACTTGATTCCTGAACGATAATTCCTTATGTCAGAAACAAAGTTTTCTTTTTTTAAGGCAGGTACATCTTCCAAGTCGAAGCTTGTAGTGGTAACGTTCAAGTCCAAACTAGCATCCCTTGAAGACTCGACTTTTGGAACCAAAGCCAAAAAACCCTTTTGACGTTGACGAAATTTAAAGTATTCCAGAATTCGCATACTAGCTTCTATTTTTTTGATGGGAATGGCATCCTGGAATACAAACTCATCAATACTCTGGACGTAGGGAGAAGTTATCTTGTAGGTATACTCAACAACAGAACCCTCTTTTACATTGGGCATAGTAAACTTAACCTCATTACTACTTTTTGATTTCTTGGTTTTGAAGATACCATCTTTGCCTAGCTTTGTTTCAACAATATCTCCTCCTTCCAAGGAATAGGTGTACCCTTTGATTCCTGATACTTTTTCTTCTGCCCCAGTACTTCCATATAAATTAACGGTTTCCGTAGCATAATCAAATCCCTCCTTACTATAGAACTTTATCCTTTTATGAATCTCGGTTACCAGAGTAAGTCCTTCATTGTCAACAAATCGGTAATAGGATTTTCTTTTGATATATAGATACGCCGCTGATGCAGTTGAATCCTTGGCATATACCTTCTCCGATAGTTCCTCTTTGGATACCTTTCTAAATTTGTAGTTCTGTGCACTTAATTGAACTCCCGTGAATAAAATCAGGATGTAAACTATTTTTTTAGTCATTGGATTGGTTTGATAGAATTAATTTTAAGTTGTCGGTTTTTGCCACGAACCTTCTAAAGTTTCTGTAGGCGTTGTATTCTTCTTTTGGGTAATCTCCCTTTAAAACGAGTAGTTTTCTTTGGTAAGAAATCTCATTATCCTTTAGTTGGACCAGCTCCATCTCATAAGAGCCAAACTTGGTTTTTTTGGATATTTTTTCCGGAATATCCGATAAGACGTATCCTTCAGGTAGTGTAATCGTACATTTATCTTCGTCTAAAAAACCTCTTTGTATTCTGAAGGGTAGTTTTCTACTTCGGTACCTTGTAGGTACATAACTATTGTTATTGAATGCGTTTATGGGCACTATAAGGTCATCTCCATTTTTTGAAGCATAATTCCGAGCCTCCACTTCAAGTTTTTCGCCAAAAATTACATTGTCCTTATCATTTATGAAGCTGTATTCCTTAATATCCAGACCATTGATATTGGGCCAAAAATCCTTATAGTGGTCCACTACAGTTTTTTTGGACCTTCTTTGTAGATAAAACCGGTTATCGTACTGTATACCTTGAGTCAAAATTGCTACCTGTCCCTTCATGGAACCATCATCATTAATTGTATAGTTTGATTCCATTTTTTGTAGGTTTTCTTCATTAACATAGGCAACGGTCCTAACAATTTCGCCTCCTTCAGGTTTTACTACCAATACTTTTCTATCGTCAGTAAAATCTCCAACAAAACCAAATGGATGCACCTGTGAAGTACAATCAATCCAATAATACTCCCCTTGATAAGGAATCGCCAAAATTGCATGATTTCCTTGCAATAGGTCTGCAAAATTTTCATCAAAATCTACTTTGGTATTTCCCGCTTCTACCACAACATAATACGATTCTACACCGACTACCTCTAACAAAGCCTTAGTATAATTAGAAAGTCCCTTACAATCTCCATACTTCACCTTGTCCACTTCAATGGCACTGATTGGCTGAAAACCTCCTATTCCAATTTGAACGCTGATATATCGGGTATTATCTTGAACGTACTGATATATAATTTTTGCCTTTTCTAAATCATCAGTCACTCCCTCAACCAATGACCTAGCAGTGGCAATGGTTTCTTCTTCCAATTCAGTCCTACCGGATAATAACTTTTGATTGATCCATTTGCCCATATCTTCCCATGAATTGATACGTGCATCAAACCCTTTGTAATGAAAATTTCGAAGACGAACTGAAAGTTTGGGACAGAAGGTGTCAAAAGCAGGACTTAGACTTTCTTTTTTAAGCGCCGGAATATTTTGGGAAGTATAGAGAATTTGACTTTCATTTTCTGTTTTCTCAAATTCAATATTTGACAAGTTCTTTTCCACCACAATAGGTTTAAAGTTGACCGATGGATAGGTGACGGAGTATTTGCTTTTTTCTAGAGAAGTTCCATAGCCTGATAAAAAATACCACTGTGGTAGTATACCAGTATCCGGCGTTGTAAATTCACACAAGAACTCTACCGTATATGGATATTGTGAGGGTACGTAACTGTGAAACAATAATCTGTCATCCACATATAATGAAAAACCATCAACGGCAGCAACATCACTGAAATCTTTCCGCTTAATATGTTCTATCTCATTACCTTCGGCATCATAAACATAAGCTTCTATCTTTTTTATTCTTTTGGTTTTATCATAAAACGCCCTTGTTCTAGCCCATGAATCGCCTTCTTTATTCAGCACGGTAACCACAATTTTTTGCGAATAGTTCATTCTATTCAAAGCTGTGATTTCAATATCCATCTCATCCGCTCGAATCACCGCATCTGCATTGACCAAAAGTTCTGGTGGTATGTCGGAATATTTAAATTTTTGGGAAAAAGAGAATAAAGAGACAAGCAGGAATAGGGGGAAAAGAGTAATCCGCATTGAAAAGGAAAGGTTGGTTTATTTACCTCTAATATGCCAATTTTCTTACAAAAAAGAAAAGCTTATTCGATAAAACTGTATTATTCCCTGTTTTTTGTATCAATCCAAATGGTAACAGGACCGTCATTTAATAGTTCTACTTTCATGTCGGCGCCGAAAATTCCAGTTCCCACCTTTTTTCCCAAATCCAACTCCAATTGATGTACGAATCTTTCATACAAGGGAATGGCAATTTCAGGTTTGGATGCTTTGATGTATGAAGGCCGATTCCCTTTTTTAGTTTGGGCATGAAGAGTAAATTGACTTACTACAATAGCTTCCCCATTCTCTTGAATCAGTGACCGGTTCATTACCCCATCCGTATCATTGAAAATACGAAGGTTTACTATTTTTTTGGACAGCCATGTGATATCTTCCTGAGTATCTGTGTCTTCAATCCCCAAAAGAATGAGCAAGCCCATTTCCATTTTTGAAACGACTTTACCATCTACCGTTACCCTGGCCTTGGATACTCGTTGAACTATCGCTCGCATTTTTATTATTTATAATTATCCATACGATAGTTCTCTTCCTCGCCCGTCAGCATCTGAACATAACTTCGGTATCGACTCCATGAAATGGTGTTTTCTTCCAATGCCCTCTTTATCGCACATTTAGGCTCATCCAAATGCAAGCAGTTGTTGAACTTGCATTCCGATTTTAATTTGAAAAACTCCGGAAAATAATCTCCTATCTCATCTTTTTCCATATCCACGATACCAAAACCTTTTATTCCTGGAGTATCTATTATCCTCGCATCAAAACTTAAATCATACATTTCGGCAAAAGTGGTGGTATGTTGACCCTGTAGATGTTGCTCTGAAATTTCTGTGGTTTTTAACTCCAATCCCGGTTCCAACGCATTGATTAATGTAGATTTACCTACCCCAGAATGCCCAGAGAACATGCTGGTTTTCCCTATCATATGTTCCTTTACTTTGTCAATGTTAAATCCTCCCTTTGCTTCTATTTCAATACATTCATAACCCACATCCCTGTACAAGTTTATGAGGTAATTCACCTCCACCATTTCATCGGCATCGTAGATGTCCATTTTATTGAACAGCAATATTACAGGTATGTCATACGCCTCACTGGTCACCAAAAAACGGTCAATAAAACTGGTAAAAGTTGTTGGGTTGTTCAGGGTAATCAACAAAAAAACCTGATCTAGGTTGGCGGCGATTATATGGGTTTGCTTGGAAAGGTTTACTGATTTTCGGATGATATAGTTCTTGCGGTCCTCGATATGGGAAATGACCCCCACAATTTCATCCCCAATTTCCTCTAAATGGAATTCCACTAGGTCCCCAACGGCAATTGGATTGGTACTTTTTATACCCTTTATGCGAAACTTACCCTTTATTCGGCAGTTATAAAATACCCCCTCCTCCGTCTTCACAGAGTACCAACTTCCTGTTGATTTATAAACAGTTCCGCGCACTATTTGTTTATAATTTTAATTGCAAAGAAACAATAATACTGGATTCTGGACGTATATCTTTGATTACACAGTAATAATCAATCATATCTATCCATTATGAAAAAAATTTTATTTGTTGTCGCTATTGCGCTTGTAACTGTATTCTCAACTAATGCCCAAGAGTTTAAGGTCATTACCAGTGTAGAGTCTATTGTACCTAACGGTTTAGGTAGGTCTCGTATCGTAAATGCCTTGGAAGATAAGGACTATCGTGAGTATACCAGTGTTCAAACTGAAGAAGACAACACAAGAAACAAATCCAAACGAGGTGAAATCCGTGTAAAAAACTTTGAGGAAACCAAGTTGTTGAACTTCTACAACCTTGGGGGTATTCGTTTTCAGAATATCGCAGCAAATGATGCTTTGTTGACCTCTATGATCAATGACATGGTAGCTAATGGTTGGGAGTTGGCCTTTGTGACCAGTGCAGTAGAAAGTGAAGGTGGAAAAGGAGATGGAAAAGGAATTTTCATCACCCGATATATCTTTAAAAAGTAGGTTCCTAAAGAACAAAAAGTAAAAAGGCTCTGAAAATCAGAGCCTTTTTTATTAATCCACCATGCGAACCCTTCCTCCTACAAAAGTGTTCTTGTTTACTTTTTTAGGTTGGCCATATACCTCAACATCGCCACCTGCTTTAATATTGATATCTATTTCTTCCATGGCGAACACTTCGGCTTCACCACCAGCGGATATCTTTACCTTAGCTGAAGAAGTTTTCAAATCTCTCCCTTCAAAAATGCCTCCTGTGTTCAATACAATACTTTGACTTCTTGCCAGTCCTGAAGCTTCAACAATGCCTCCTGTTACCGCTCGGATATTGGCATGACTCACATCCATTCCGATTCTGATTTTAGCCCCTTCCTGCGCCTTCAATTCTATCTCATGTTGACTCACCATCTCGTTGCAAGTGATTTGTGCTCCTTCGTTTCCATCAATCACCTTTAAATCTGTGTAGTATACCTCAATAAAGGTATCCTCCCCAGTAAATTTTTTATCCAACTGCATTCTTAGTTTTAGAATCCCATCCTTATTTACCCAAACGATGTCATCCACATTTCTGCCTTTAATCATAATACGGTTCTCATCGGACTGAATAAGATTTACCTCAATTAGGTCAAAAACCTTGATTTTATCAAAATCCCCTACTTCTGTGTCAATAGTTCTTTGTGCAAAACTTGAAATCGTAAATGCCAATATAAATAGTGTAGTCAGTGCCTTCATGTTTTTTACTTTTTTCTAAAGATAAATCTTAAAACCATTTGTTACAGTTGAAGCAAAAAAAAGCCGTTCAAACATTTTTGAACGGCATTAGTATTTACCTCAATGAAAGAGTTATGCATTGATAATCTTTTCTTGATGGTTTATGGATTCTTGGTGAATGGCCTTGAACATGCGAAGCACAAATTCTTCGCTGAGTCCTCGTTCTTCGCCTTCTAAAATCATATTGCCCAAAATGGCATTCCATCGATTGGTCTGAAGAACCGCCACATTTTTCTGCTTCTTCAGTTTTCCAATTTCATCCGAAACCTTCATACGTTTACCCAGCATGTCAATTAATTGGTTATCGATTACATCAATCTGCGCCCTGAGATTGCTCAACTTACTATTGTATTCGGCTTCTAAATCGGTTTCCTTTCTCATTTTTAAATCAATGAACATTTGTTTGAGGGTATCAGGAGTCACCTGTTGGGCCGCATCACTCCATGCATTATCCGGGTCAAAATGGGTTTCAATCATCAATCCGTCAAAGTTCAAATCCAGGGCCGTTTGTGACACATCAAAAACCATATTCCTTTTGCCAGTGATGTGACTTGGGTCGTTAATTAAGGGTAAATCCGGGAAGCGTGTCTGTAGTTCAATGGCCAATTGCCATTCAGGTATGTTTCGGTATTTGGTCTTTTCATAGGTGGAAAACCCGCGATGAATTACCCCCAACTTTTTGATGTTGGCTGTATGCAAGCGCTCCACAGCCCCCAACCAAAGGGAAAGGTCCGGATTCACCGGATTTTTAACCAGCACAACTTTATCGGTACCTTCCAGCGCATCTGCTATTTCCTGAACAATAAATGGACTTACGGTAGAACGAGCCCCAATCCAAAGCATATCAACATCATGCTCCAAAGCAAGGTCCACATGATTTCTATTGGCCACTTCCGTAGCTGTTTTTAGTCCGGTTTCTTCCTTAACCTTTTGCAACCACTTTAAGCCAATGGCCCCAACACCTTCAAAATTTCCAGGACGTGTTCTGGGTTTCCAGATTCCAGCCCGATAATAATTGACATCCGAATCCTTTAGCTGGTGCGCTATTTTCATGACTTGTTCTTCAGTCTCAGCACTACAGGGGCCTGCAATGACCAATGGATGGGGCAGGGCCATATCATCCAACCATTTTCGCAATTCTTTACTGTTCTCCATGGTATTACTTATAGTTTTGTAAGTGGTATTCCTTTTAATATTTGTTTTATTCGATTTGTATTGTTCATTTCATTGTAAACCTTCTCAAAATCCCCATCCAAAAGCAATTGTTTGAATTGTTCTAGATTTTGAATGTATTCTTCCAAGGTCTCAACAACATTATCCTTGTTTTGTTCAAAAATGGGTGTCCACATATCCGGTGAACTTTTGGCCAAACGAACTGTACTTTCAAAACCACTGCCCGCCATGTCAAAAATGTCACGCTCGTTTTTTTCTTTTTCTATTACCGTTTTTCCCAACATAAACGAACTAATATGGGACAAGTGTGATACGTAGGCGATGTGCTTGTCATGGGCCACAGGATTCATATATCGAATGCGCATGCCCATAGCTTGAAACAATTCGAGGGCTCTTTCCTGGAGCTTGAAAGCGGTCTTTTCTACCTCACAGATAATATTGGTTTTATCCTTATAAAGCCCTTCAATAGCTGCTGATGGTCCAGAAAATTCGGTTCCGGCAATAGGGTGGCATGCCAAGAAATTTCTTCGTTTGGGGTGGTTTTCCAAGGTTTCGCAAATCAAACTCTTGGTGGAACCTGCATCAATCACAACAGTCTCCTCTCCGGTTGCATCCAAAATTTTTGGCAGCTCCATCACCAAAGCATTGACCGGAATGGTGACCAAAACCATATCTACCTCGGACAAAGCCTCATAATCGGACTTTTCATCAATTAATCCCAAATCCAAAGCTTCCCTTAGATGGTCCTGATTGGAATCCATACCCAGAATATTGGTTTCAGGCCATAACTTTTTCATGTCCTTGGCAAAAGAACCTCCAATTAAACCCACACCGATAACCGCTACTCTCATCTTCTAAAACCTTTGCAATGCTTCTTCTATTTTTTCCTTTTCCACACAAAGTGAAAACCGGATGTACCCTTCGCCATTTGAACCGAAAATAGTTCCTGGGGCAATAAAAATGTTCTTGTCATACAACACCTCATCAATAAACTCTTCCGAAGGTTTTGACCCTTCGGGTAGTTTTGCCCAAACAAACATTCCAGCCGCATTTTTGTCGTAAGTACAACTCAATTTATCAATCAATTGGAACATCACTTCCCTTCTACCCGCATAAGCTTCGTCTAATTGAGAAAACCATTCTTTACCACTTTTCAAGGCCGCAATGGCTCCTTTTTGTACGCCATAAAACATCCCAGAATCCATATTGCTCTTCACTTTGAGGACTGCAAGAATATGCTTAGCGCTTCCCATGACCATTCCCACACGCCAACCAGCCATATTGAAGGTTTTGCTCAAGGAGTTCAATTCAAGGGCAACTTCTTTGGCGCCCTCAACTTGCAGTATACTGGTAGGGTTTGGATTGAGTACGAAACTGTATGGGTTATCATTTACCAAAAGGATATCATGGGCTTTTGCAAATGCAACCAAATCTGTCATTGCTTCTTGTGTGATGGTAGCCCCAGTTGGCATATTAGGATAACTGAGCCACATCAACTTCACTTTGGATAAATCCATCTGCTCCAGTTCCGAGAGATTGGGAAGCCATCCATTTTCTTCTCCCAAATTGTACATAATGGGCTCCGCCCCTACCAACTTAGTAACCGAAGTATAGGTAGGGTACCCTGGATTGGGAATTAAAACAGCATCTCCAACATTTAAGAAGGCCAAACTGATATGCATAATGCCTTCCTTGGAGCCTATCAGCGGTAAAATTTCGGTTTGTGGATCCAATTGAACCCCAAATCGTCCTGAATAGAACGCTGTCATCGCTTCCCTCAACTCTGGAAGTCCCTGGTAGCTCTGATACTGGTGCGCGTTGGGCTGTAACAAAACACTTTTCAATTCTTCGACCGCTTCTGGAGGTGGAGGTAAATCTGGACTTCCAATACCCATGTTGATAATCGGTCTCCCTTCAGCGATCAATTGACGTACTTCCCTCAGCTTTTTAGAGAAGTAGTATTCCTTTACCGTGTGTAGTCTATCCGCAACAATCATGACAGCAATGCATTTTTATATTCACCAAGAACCCGAAAATCTTCGGACATGATATCCAGAAGGGATTTTGCTTTTGCAAAATGAGCGTACTCATCAAAAGTAACATCAACAAAAAAGGCATATTTCCAAGGCGTCTCGATAACCGGTAGGGATTGGATTTTGGTTAAATTCATATTACAATCACTCATTACATTCAGCACGGTGGCCAAACTTCCTCTCTTATGATCTGTAATGAACCTTAAAGACGCTTTATTGATTTCTTCCTTGGGTAACACCTTGTTCACTTTCTTAAGAACAATGAAACGGGTGGCGTTGTTCTTTATCGTCTGAATGTCTGAGGCTATTACATCCAAATCATACAATTTAGCAGCTACTTTGGGGGCAATGGCCGCGATATGAGACAACTTTTGCTCCTGAATTCGTTTGGCCGTTTCGGCAGTATCCACATCTTCAACGAGTTTTATATGGGGATGTCCTTTAAAAAACTCTTTGCACTGCAATAGGGCCATCGGATGGGAATGCACTTCTTTGATATCCTCAATAGCTTGTCCTTTCAACACCATTAAGTTGTGATGGATACTCAAATAATGTTCACCAATAATATGAATGTTGTTATGGTACACAAGGTTGTAATTGGGAATTATCGAACCCGCAATGGAATTCTCAATGGCCATTACCCCTTTATCTGCATTTCCAGTCAACAAATGGTCAATCATTCTGTCAAAAGACAGACATTCCACCAATTCAATGTTCTCCCCAAAAAAATCATGGGCCACTTGATGGTGATTGCTTCCTTGTATTCCCTGTATGGCTACCTTAAGTTTCATGCAATAAAAAAGCCCCGATTTATGTCGGGACTTTATGTGCTTTTATACGTATCGTATCCTAGAACAGTCCCATGCTTCTCTTAAAAAAGAAGTAGAAATAAAATCTGTTCCAGAAATACGTTTTAGACATCGTTCTTAATTATGAGGCTAAGATTGTCCTTTCCTTTTAAAAATCAAAGCATTGCTCCAACTTTTTTTGATTCCTTCCTTAATTCCATTTTTTCTTTAGGAATTTTTTTATCATTCCGAAGCTATTTTAGGAATTCCAAAAAATCTGGCGCTAAAGATTAAGAATGGATTTGTCAATTTGCATATGCATGTATGAGAAATCTAAATGCTATTTTTGAAGGAACTTAGAAAGAAAGATGTCGATTACTGTTACGAATATCACCAAAACCTTTGGAGCGCAAAAAGCGCTTAATCAAATCTCGTTTTCTGTAAACAAGGGAGAAGTTGTTGGTTTTTTAGGACCCAATGGGGCTGGGAAATCCACCATGATGCGCATATTAACTACATACTACAAAGCTGATGAAGGAGAGGCTGTGGTCAATGGATATGATGTACTAAGCTCCCCAAGTGATGTACAAAAAAGTATCGGATACTTACCTGAACACAATCCCCTCTATTTGGAGATGTACGTCAAGGAGTACTTAGCATACAATGCGAGTGTATATAAGGTACCTAAAATTCGTATCGGGGAGGTGATTGAACAAACTGGTCTTACCCCGGAAGCGAACAAAAAAATAGGGCAGCTATCCAAAGGATATCGGCAGCGAGTTGGGTTGGCCACCGCCTTACTTCATGACCCAGATGTACTTATCTTGGATGAACCCACCACAGGATTGGACCCGAATCAACTTATTGAAATTCGAAAATTGATTCGTGAAATTGGAAAAGAGAAGACAATCCTATTGTCCACCCATATTATGAAGGAAGTTGAAGCCGTTTGTGACCGGGTTATCATTATCAATAAA
This sequence comes from Flagellimonas sp., assembly GCF_965601775.1. Classification (GTDB taxonomy): domain Bacteria; phylum Bacteroidota; class Bacteroidia; order Flavobacteriales; family Flavobacteriaceae; genus Flagellimonas. The sequence goes on along the minus strand of NZ_OZ271837.1, from coordinate 806,516 downwards.
GGTGAACTTGTGGCGGATAAACCCTTGGAAGAGCTTAGGGAACCAGAAGAACAAATCATTGAAGTTGAATTTGATTATCGTGTGGAAGAGGTGCTTCTAAACAAATTACCAAATGTGTCCTCAGTAAAGAATACTGGAGGATTTGTTTATGAAATAAGTTTTAATACCTCAAAAGATATGCGACCCGCCGTTTTCGATTTTGCCCATGACAATCAGCTAAAAACCCTTCAACTTAGTCGAAAGAACAAGAACTTAGAGAGTTTATTTACCGAATTGACCAGCTAAAATTTCAGAGCAAAACCTAATCCATCCTTATTCAATATGGGTTCCCAGTTGAAACTCGTTTGTTTTTCGTCAAATTGCTTGTTGTAGGTTAGAATCGCCTTTTTGCCATTCTTATTGGCCCCATCCAGAAATATCGTTGAAAATATTAGCCCACCCAGAGTAACTAAAGAAGGTGCCAATAAATCTCTATCCTCTCCATTACGGTCGCGCCCTAATTCTACTCCAAGCCAAACTGCTCCACCCAAAGAAATTGTATAGGCGCCTGCAAACAGTGCTTCGTTAGTAGCCTTCTTTTTCCAGTAGACGGCAGATTCATCATATTCCAATAGTAATTTTTTGGCTTCTTTTCGGTCAATTTTCACATCATCCTGATAGTACTCAGGAGCCCAGAATCCTGAAAAAACAGAAAGTTCTTGAGCGGTAACATCAGCAGTAAAAAATAGAATAAGGAGTGCTGCAATTAAGGTAGTCTTGGTCATAGGTTTTACATTCAATGGTTAATTTAAAGGTAACCAAAACTTGGAATGAATGAAGTTTTTTGCAGATAAAAAATCAATTGATGCGTTCTATATTCTCATCCACATTTTTGTTTTTGAATTTGCCTTTCTTTTGACCTCCCACGGTGTATTTTAGAGAAAGAGCAACTTCCCTTCCGTCGACAAAATAGGCTCCATCGGATTCAACTCCATCAATGGTATACCTTTCTTCAAAATTCAATTCACGGAAAATATCATTAAACCTTAGAGCACATTGTACATTCTTTCCAAAGGTTTTTACCAGAGAAGCATTGGCAACCAACATGGCATTTCGTTCAAAGATACCGTCCTTTCTTCTTGTAAGCGCCCATGCACCAAAGGTAATGGTGGTATCCTTTGCCACTTTAAACTGCTGGTCTGTAAAGGCATATAAATAGGGTATGGTTTCGCCCAAAATAGCATTACTGTCCTCTAGCCTATCATAATTTAGGCTAATTGTAGTGCTTGAAGTCCAAATTCCCTTAGAAAATGGCAAGTTTAGTGTGGCATAATAGCTTTTCTGACGCTCGAGGTTGGTTAGGGATAAAATAGCGGTCCCAGCCTCTTCATCGAATTGAATTGTAAAACTTGATGGATTCTGGGTTTCAAAATAACCCAAAGTAATAGACTTGTTCTTATACTGAAAAGTACTTGAAATCTCATTGGTGATTTCGGGTTGTAGGTTGATATTTCCTGTCCCTTCCAGTACCGGATTTATAAATGCCGAAATGGTATTTGTTCTTGAAAAATTGGGTCGCTTCACACTTTTTGCATAGTTAATAGAGAGGGTTCTAATACTATCCAAAGAAACTTCTATTGTAGCCTTTGGGAATAGTCTTGTGTTTTCCCGTTCTATGAGTGGGGTTGATTCCGAAGCCAGTTCACTCTGCACTTTGTTATGTTCCAATCGTATTCCGGAAACATAATTTACTTTTTTGCTCAATTTCCCTTTAAAGGAAGCATAACTCGCATATAAGCCTTCCTTGTATTGAAAATCAAGAATATCTGTACGTGGAGATACCAAGTTTTGGAACTCAGAAAATGCCTTTGCTCGAGCTTCATTCCAATTGACCCCAAAATCCAATTGGGTTTCATTTCCTAGTTTTTGTTCAAAATCCACTCGAAAGGCATATGAATTCAAATCATACCGCTGTTCCCTTGACTGCTCCAATGCAAATCCCCCTCCGTTGGTATTGTTTTCTATGTCGGTATCCAAAGTGGTCGTATATTGGGAATATTGAATCCCAGAGAAAAGATTTAGGTCTTTTGAAAGGCCTTTATTGAAATTCAAACTTCCCGTAAAATAATTCCTAGTACTCTCATTTGTGGTATCGGTTAAGATATCACTTTGGTCATCCTCAATTTCCAAAAATGAGTCTGTAATTATTGAAAACCTATTCGTTTGTAGACGTAGCACCGAATTAAATGAAATGTAATCTTCTTCGGAAATGGGAAAATACAACCCCACACCTGAATTCACCTGTTTTCTGTTGTTAAACGGCCCTGGAATCAAAACCAGATAATCCGAAAAAATATCTGCTTCAGGAATATCGAGTTGAAAGGTATTACTTTCCCAAAATCCTAAATTATTCAACGCCAAATTCCCACGAACCTCAAAACCATTTTTGGAGTAGCTTCCGTTAGAGGCGATGTAATTGTTGTAATTTCTTTTCAAGGAAGCAGTTTCTTGAAAACTGAATTTGGCACCCTTGTCCATATCCCGTTTGGTTTCAATAAGTAATACTGCCCTGCCGCTTGCTTCATACTTGGCAGATGGGTTTTGCAGGAGTTCAATACTCTTAATGGCATCCACTGAAAGGCCAGATAATACTTCAAAATCAACGCGTTGTTGATTTAGATAAATTAGCGGATTTCCTTTGCCTATTACCGAAATGGATTGCCTATCCGGTGCTATCTGAACACCGGGCAATTTTGTCAGTAAGTCCAAAGGTTCTGGAATGGTTGCAAAAATGGGATGCTGTACATCAATTTTGGTATTTCCACTTGATGTGGTGATTGGATTCTTAACCACACTCAATTCAACTTCTTCCAAAACTTCTGCTTGTTGTTCTAATTGAACCGAAAGGTTTAAATCTTCAAAAAGTTGGACTTCCATAGCATATTTTGCATATCCCAAAGCTGAAATTTCAAGCACATAGGTTTCATTCCCAGAAACCGTTAATACAAATACTCCGTTTATCAAGGTGGTATAAGTGATTAAATTTTCCCGTGAAGCATCATACAATAATACATCCGCCACTGGTATTGGGGAATTGCTTTCATCAGTTACCTGACCATTAATGGCATATTCCGTCTGAGAAATTACGACCCCATGAAAGCTCAATAAAGTGATAATAAAAAGGTATTGCCTCAAAATCTGATTTTGAAATCAAATTAAAGGGACTATAGCGCGTTGATGAAAAAAACAGGGTCTGATTTAGGTACTAGTACCCGTACTTTTTTGCAGGAGCTCCTGCCGATTGGCTACATTTAACTTATTGTAAATGTGAGTTATATGGGTTTTTACGGTACTCAGGCTTATGTAGAGTTCGTTAGCTATTTCTTTGTTGGTCTTTCCTTGAAGAATCAGGTTACGTACAGTTGTTTCTTGTTTGCTCAGTAAAGAATTTTCTATTGGTCTCCGTTTTCTTTTGAGAAATAAGACGCCTAATATCAAAACAATACTTAAAACCAACAATCCTGCATTCAACCATTGGCTCCTTGCCAATTTTCCTTCTAGTGCCGATTGCTTGATGAAAGCCATTTTTTCCTCCAAGAACAGATACTCCGAAGGGGATATGGCGCTCGCTTTTAGCTTATCCAAAACGGTGAGGTAATAGCCAGTATTTTCACGAATATCACGGTCCAATAATTTCTTTTCATCCAACAATTTTATGGCCATCAGTTTTACACCGAGAATTTGGATGGAATCTTTGGCATAAGAACGTAGTTGGTTGGATTTACGAAGAGAACTGATTTCATTAAGGTTCAGTTTCGTTTCAAACCGCTTGAACTTTTTCCATTCAATTAAGGATAAATCATCATATTTCTGCTGTTTTTCAACTTTTTTGAATAAAATACTAGCAGTTTCTTGTCCAAAAGAATTGAAGGAGACCAAAAAAGAGATACTTAGTATCAGGAATCTAATGACCGACATATCAAAGGGTTTTGCTAAAGTTCCATAAATTCCAGCTACTATGCAAAACGGAAAAATGAATGATTCTTGAATCTATCCCATGGGTTCGAATTCAGGACAATCCAATCTGATTTGGGAGTCCTTTAATTTTTTCTCCAATAAGTTGCAATAATGTCCTTCTTGTCCTTTTTCATAAAATCGACATCCAAAGCAGGTGCGTTGCACAGAGAGAATCCCTCTTCTATTTAATCCGTAAATAAGCTTTTTGAGTGCATCAAAAAAGGTCTCTCGCTCCACTTCAGTTAAGTTACCTAACTGGTCGTACAAGGGATTTGCAAAATCTTGCGAAGCATCAACAGTAGAAATTCCTTTTTCAGATAAAAGAATGGTGTAGGAGCGACTATCCGAAGAGGAAAAATCCTTTAATATCAGATTCTTTTTCTCCAATGCCTTGATTGCATCACTAATAGTGGGCTTGGTTACATTAAATTCTTGAGCCAAATGACTAACGTTCGCCAGTTGCCTATCATGATGCGCTACAAAAATCAATATTTGAATTTGGATGGGACTTAATCCCAACTCCTTGGCCTTTTCCCAAAGCAGGACTTTAAAGGCTTGGGAAATGCGCTCCAAGCCTGCAGCCGTTTTAGCGGTGAGGTCTTTTTCTTGACTTCCTGGTTCAAATATATTCATCCTTTGCATAGAAAAGCCTGCCGGATAGTCCGACAGGCAAAGTTAGCATTCCTAATTATTTTAGGAACAATTTTCCATTTCAATAATGAAATATCCATCCTCCTCGATGCTTTCCACTACTGAGGGAGGTGCAGACTGCATATGGCAGAACCGACATTCTTCACTGCTTAGGTCCCCAGTTTTAAACGATTTGGAAGCAAGGTATTCTTTACCAAAACCAAAAATGGTATCCGTATCCTGCAAATCACTGGGCACCAAAATATCAAAGTGCATCGTCCTACCATCTTCTCTAGGTACATATGTGTCCCATACTGAAACTTCCATAAGCTAATTTTTTACTGAATACGGTAAAGACAAATCCCCACTGGCCACACTAAAAACATCGTAAACACCAAGCAAAGGTCTGCTTTCATCACTGGTATTGACTTGCATAAATGCGGTTACTCCATCGTATTTAAAGTCTGTTTTGTTGTTGATTCTGTAATTGGGCACTACAACCTTGATGATTTCGCCCTTGGTCAACACAGGATAACCTGGTGAATCCATATACATGGGCATTCCCGGATTAGTTGGGGGAAGGACAACGGTTTCGTTAGCCTTTTTAAATTGAATAACAGAAAGTCCGCCTGCAACGCGTTTGTCTTCTCCTAAAACCACCCAATGTGGATGCCATATTATACCATCATTGGCAAAATCTGAGTCATTGTTTTCATCCCAAAGAGGAGTATCATCAAAATCGGGGTGTGATGTCAACGCTAAGGCCACAATGCCTTCTACTTTTCCAAATCCCACGTCGGTGGAATTCAAGCTCGTGGGAAAGACATAACCCAAAACCGGCGCTCCATCCAATTGTCCTACAGCTTGGGGCATAGTGTTTCCAGCTGACCCATCCACTGCAATTTCCCATACGGTGACCGCTAAGTCCTTTTCATGAGTCACCTGGACGGCGTTTATTGAAAAGTCATCGGTATTATATGGGTTCTCTTGGGCACATGAGCTTAGTACGATTCCCATAAGAATCGTTCCTAAGGCTAAAATTGATTTTGTTTTCATAATAATAAGGATTCCTAACTATTAATAGTAAAAAAATTATTTCAAATCTTCGATAGAAGCTCCAAAGTTAATGTGCAATACGTTTTCGGAAGGAGTTACCAGTGCAGGTACTGAAACGACACCTAATTTTTCGGCTGCTTCTACTTCTGACTTATTCTCTCCCAAATGAACAATATCAATGTTATCTGAGCCAATCAATTGAACAATATCATGTTCGGCACTCACACAAACAGGACACCCTGCGTGGTAAAAAGTTGTTTTTTTCATGTCTATACTTATTTGTTTTTGCAAAATTGCAATACAAATATAGTTAGGATTCCTTACTTTACAAATTTTTATCAAAAATATTTGCAACAGCTGCGTCCAAATCTCCCTGAATTTTAGGTTCTGAGCAATTGATTAAGATAGAGATTACCACCTTTTGCTCAGGGTATACAAAGAAGTTGGTATATGCCCCAACACTATTGCCTACATGACCAACAAAATTCCGACCCGCCAGGTCCTGACTTACCTGAAACCCCAAACCATAATAGGTAGACTCACCTTTTACCGTTTGGGTTGTAAAAAGTTGTTCGTAGGTTTCTTCCCTAAGTAAATCACGGTTTAAAATAGCTTGTCCCATCTTAGCGATGTCAACACAAGTGGAAAGATATCCACCTCCACCCACTTTGTATTGATTGTTTACGGAAATAGCCTTTTTTGGATGTTTTCTTCTTAAGGTGTAAAAGTCAGCGACCGAGACCAAGGTTCTATCAAAAGATTGGGATGCAATCTCCTCTGGAGTATACGTATTGCCCATTTGTAATGGAACCAATACCTTTTCTTTCACATAATACTCAAATGCCATCCCGCTGGCCTCTTGAATAGCCAATGAAAGCAATACAAAGTCAAAACTGTTGTACAAGTATCCTTTCCCAGGTTCAAAAAGTAAAGGGTCACTTTTGAAAACTTCAATAGCATCCCTGATACTGTAAGGTTCGTTTAAGGCAAACTCCTTGCCTCTATATCCACGAATACCAGCAGTATGAGATGCCAGTTGACGGATAGTAAAATCATATTCTTTTTTAGGATAACTGGGAACGTAATCATAAAAAGAAGCATCCCACTCCACTAAACCCTCCTCCACTATTTTTCCCAAAGCTAGACCTGTAATACATTTTGAAATACTGGCAATCCGGAATATGGTGCTATTAGGGTCCACTGGTCTTTTGCTATCCAAGTTTTCATACCCATATCCCTTTTCATGAAGTAAAACTCCTTCTTTCCAAACAGAAACGGCCATTCCTGGTATTCCCTTTTCTTGAACCAAATGTTGAAAAAAAGAATCTAGATGAGATGTCGGCTTGCTTTCCGGTTTAGCATTTATAGCAAAGAAATTTTTCAGAAAATCGTACCAAACCCCCATGCTTATTATTCTCTGAAAATCAATCGCCCATTAAAAATTTCCTCAACATCCACGCTAGGAGGTCGATTAAAGCTAATGACATCCCCGGTTCCTCGAATTACACCGGAAAGGCTTTGTTGCGGATTTACAAAAATGTTATTCGTCCCCCGATGGTTCAAAGTGACATTTTGAGCTATCAAGTTCTCAGCTTCTATTCTGGAGTCGCCCGCTGCAACATTTATATTAAGATTTTCTGCAAGCCCATCAATCTGGAAAAAAGCAATCCCATTTACCACGATGGACAATTGCCCAACATCCAAATTAAGGTCAAATGAGCCATCCGTAGTCTCTGATTCTGGATTTATGAAGCTTTCAGTTAGAAGTGTCAAGTTTGGATAACTCAAAACTCCATCACTTGAAACCAACAGGCCAGTACTACTTCTGATTTCGGTAATATTAGGAGAAGTAACGTACACAGTCGATATATCAAAATCGCGGAAAAAGTTACATCCATTGTCATTTCGTACTACCAGCCTACCATTTTCAACCTCGGCTGAAATCTCATTGAGCAAGAACTCCCCGGATTCAATCTCAACCCGTTGTTCTGCACCCTGTCTTACTACCAGATTGAGCTTTTCAAAAACCGTAATGGTAGTAAAATCGGGAACGTCCACCTCAACACGAACCAAATCCCCAGCATTTTGAAAACAATCAGGAACATTCTCGCCATTACAGGAAAACAAAAGCAATAGAAGAGAAAGCATGCATTTTTCCACTACGCTCGAAATGACCCTAAACCCAAATATGAATCTCCTATCTTCTAACATCTTTTCTCTATAATCGTACCCCTATTCCAAATTCAACAGCCTCAGCAGCCGCTCCATGTGACTTGAGCGTTATCGCTCCAAAGACTTTGTCTCCAAAATATCTTTTCAGACCAATTCTATTGTAAACCCTTCCTTCAAAATCAAAAGGGTAATACACATAATAACCCAGTTGCGTTACTATGCTCATTTTATTGATGAACAATTCATGACCCACGAATAATCCAACTCGCTTAAAATCGGTGTCTTCATCCACATTCAATTCCGGAAATGATATCGATTGAAACCGAATCAATTCCTTTAGGAAATTTGAAAAAAACACATCCGTACCCACTTGGATAGCACTTTTTCGTCCCAAACGTTTATCGGCATAGGCGGAAAGAATCCAAAACCCATATTGACCCGAATTGATTACATCACTTTCGTTGAATCCTCCTCGAAACACTAGGTTATATCGAATCGGTTCCTGTATTTTTTCTTTCTTTTTAGGTTTTAGAAATTCTCTAGTTTCTCCTCCATCCAAATCATAAGTCAACCCAAAATTAAAAGCGAAAGTGTTTGTAGAGGTATTCGGGGCCTTAAAATTGGCATTGGAATAATGAATCAATGCAATTCCCGCTTTTACTCCCAACCCCGCAAACAAATTCTCCCGTTGATAGTTCAAAAGCGCCATAGTAGAACTCAACAAATGACTTCCGTAGGCATTGTTTCTAAAATTCTGGTTTTTGTCATAGGGATTGGTATTGTAAGCCACCCCCTGCCCTACACGTAACTGTAGATTTCTTTTAAAGAAATAAAAATTATAATGCGCATAAACCCCAAAATGCTCTCCCAACGTGGGGTTATTCATATTTTGATAGATGAAAGTAAAGCCAGTATCCGGATACCCATAGTCTGATTCCCAGGATTCTTCCCCAAATCTTTTTCGATTGTATCCCAATATAAAACCACTGGGATGCTCGGTAATCAAATGCGAAATATCTGGGTTATGAAGCAAGATGGAGCCATAAAAAGGACTCGCATCCAGTACATATTTTTTGGTTGGCTTGGTTTCTTGGGTAATTCCTGAGGCACAACACAAAACAAGAAAAACGATGAGTAGGCGCTTCATGTAGCGCTAAAGTAGAAAATTAAAAAACCTCTTTGGCAATTGCCTTAATGTTATCTGATTTTCCCATAGAATAATAGTGCAAAACAGGTGCTCCAGCTTCCTTCAGCTCTTTGGATTGTTGAATGCACCATTCCACCCCAACCTGACGAACCTCTTTGTTGGTTTTACAACTTTCAACCGCGTCAATCAAATCTTCTGGAATATCCACCCGAAATACCTGTGGCAACAACTGTAAATGTCGTTTTACCGCAATGGGTTTAATTCCCGGAATTATGGGAACATCGATTCCAGCTTCACGCGCAGCATCTACAAATTCAAAATACTTTTTATTATCGAAAAACATTTGGGTCACTACATAATCTGCACCCAATGCAATTTTTTCCTTCAAGCGTTTAATATCTGATTTGAGCGAAGGAGCTTCCATATGTTTTTCTGGATATCCCGCAACTCCTATGCAGAAATCAGGGCAATTATCAGTTTCAATTACTTCATGAAGGTAATTTCCTTTATTGAGTCCCTTGACCTGTTTCACCAAATCAGATGCAAATCTGTGCCCTCCTTGCGTGGGTTCAAAATACTTTTCCTCTTTCATAGCATCACCACGCAGGGCCATGACATTATCAATTCCCAAATAGTGACAATCCACCAAAAGGTACTCAGTTTCCTCCTTAGTAAAACCTCCGCAAAGCACATGAGGAACCGTGTCTACATTGTATTTATGCGTTATGGAAGCACATATCCCCAATGTTCCCGGACGCATTCGGGTCAGTTTTTTATCCAAAAGACCATCCCTGTCAATGTACACATACTCTTCACGTGACGTGGTTACATCAATAAACGGGGGTTTGAATTCCATTAGCGGGTCGATATTGTTATACAATTCCTGAATGCTTCTTCCCTTTACCGGAGGAATAATTTCAAAACTGAAAAGCGTTTCTCCCTTTGCTTTTTTAATATGTTCTGTAACCTTCATAGACTATACTTCAACTATGTTTGGAGCCAACCACCTTTGGGCATGTTCCAATGATATTCCTTTTCTATTGGCGAAATCCTCTACCTGATCTTGCTTTATTTTTCCCAAACCAAAATATTTGGCCTCTGGATGCGCGAAGTAATACCCACTAACACTTGCGGCTGGCCACATGGCCAAACTTTCGGTAAGCTCAACTCCAATTTTCTCCTTAACACCCAACAACTTCCAAATGGTTAATTTTTCTAAATGGTCTGGGCAAGCAGGGTATCCTGGGGCAGGTCGAATCCCTCTATATTTTTCATCAATCAATTCTTCGTTTGATAAGCTTTCAGATTTTGCATAACCCCAATGTTTTAATCGGACTTCCTTATGTAAATATTCCGCAAATGCCTCAGCCAAACGGTCTGCCAAAGCCTTTATCATGATGGAACTATAATCATCATGGTTTTTTTCAAATTCTTCCGCTAACTCTTTAGTACCAAATCCTGCTGTAACGCAAAAGCAGCCTATGTAATCTTGAATTCCACTTGCTTTGGGTGCTATAAAATCAGCTAGAGCTAAATTGGGAACCCCTTCTCTCTTTTTGATTTGTTGGCGAAGGGTTCTGAAAACGATAGCATCGCCCGGAGCAGCTCCTGAATCAACATGAATATCATCCTCATTTGTTTGGTTGGCTGGAAATAGGCCAAAAATAGCCTTCCCTGTCAAGAGCTTTTCATTGAAGACCTGCTTGAGCATGGTCTGGGCATCTTGGAACAGTTCGGAAGCCTGTTCCCCAACAATGTCATCTTCCAGAATGTTTGGATACCTTCCATGCAAATCCCAACTTCTGAAAAAAGGAGTCCAATCTATGAAACCTTCCAATTTCTGCAAGTCAAACTCTTCCCAAACTTGGATTCCCAATTGGTTCGGTTCAACAATATCTGAAGGTTTCCATTCTATTTGGAGTTTATTCTTTCTTGCTTCGGCCAAACTCAAATATTCTTTTTGTTTGGTTCGGTTCAAAAACTTTTCCCGAAAACTTTCGTAATCCAGTTTGACCGATTTTTTATAGTTAGGAGATGTTTCCTTTTGCAGTAAATCCCCAACTACCGTAACTGCTCTTGAGGCATCATTCACATGAACCACAGAGTGACTATACACCGGGTCTATTTTAACCGCTGTATGCGCCTTACTTGTAGTTGCTCCACCAATCAACAAGGGCACTTGAAAGGTCTGACGTTCCATTTCCTTGGCCAGAAACACCATTTCATCCAAAGACGGGGTTATCAAACCGCTTAAACCGATTACATCAACCTGTTCCTCCTTGGCTTTTTGAATAATCAATTCTGGCGGGACCATGACGCCCAAATCCACAATCTCATAATTGTTACAGGCCAAGACCACACTCACAATGTTTTTTCCAATATCATGGACATCCCCTTTTACTGTAGCCATTAAAATTTTCCCAGCAGAATTGGTGGTTGAATCTTTGGATTCCTCAATGAATGGGGTTAAATGAGCAACGGCCTTTTTCATCACCCGGGCCGATTTTACCACTTGAGGCAAAAACATTTTTCCACTCCCAAACAAATCACCCACTACATTCATTCCAGTCATCAAATGGCCTTCAATGACTTCCAAAGGTCTAGAAGCTTGTAGTCTGGCCTCTTCCACATCTTCAACGATAAACTGGTCAATTCCCTTCACCAAAGCCCTCGTTATGCGGTTTTGAAGTGGTTCTTCCCGCCAGGACATGTCCACCTTACTCTCTTTGGATTTACCTACGACGGTTTCCGCAAATTCAAGCAGTCTTTCCGTGGCATCATCCCTTCGATTAAGTAGCACATCCTCAACATATTCCAGCAAATCTTTCGGGATATCATCATAGACCTCGAGCAATGCTGGATTTACAATACCCATATTCATTCCAGCGCTAATGGCATGATATAGAAAGGCGGAGTGCATCGCCTCACGAACCGTATTATTACCCCGAAAGGAAAATGAAACGTTACTCACTCCTCCACTGACGCTGCAATGCGGAAGGTTTTGACGTACCCATCGGGTTCCTTCAATAAAGTCCAGAGCATTTAACTTATGTTCATCCATTCCTGTGGCAACGGGAAAAATGTTTAGGTCAAAGATGATGTCCTCAGGAGGAAATTTAACCTGGTCAACCAAAATTCGATACGAACGCTCGGCAATTTCAATGCGCCGTTCCAAATTATCTGCTTGGCCCACCTCATCAAAAGCCATAACGATGACAGCTGCGCCATAACGCTTTATTAGTTTGGCCTGGCGAATAAATTCTTCCTCGCCTTCCTTTAAACTAATGGAATTGACCACACATTTACCTTGCACCACCTGAAGTCCTGCTTCAATAATTTCCCATTTGGAGCTATCAATCATGATGGGAACCCGGGCAATATCCGGTTCGGCGACAATTAGGTTCAGAAACTTGACCATGGCTTCCTTACCATCAATCAAGCCATCATCCATATTGATATCAATGATTTGCGCGCCTCCTTCTACCTGATGACGTGCTACTTCCAAGGCCTCCTCGTAGCTTTCTTCCTTAATAAGTCTGAGGAATTTTTTGGAACCAGCCACGTTGGTTCGTTCCCCAACATTGATGAAGTTACTTTCTGGAGTAATGACCAAGGGCTCAAGTCCACTCAATCGCAAATATTTTTGGGTGTTCTCCATTATCTGAAGGATTCCTTTTTAAGCAGGAACAGCAAGTTTTCTGGGTTCATACTTTTTGACTAAGTCTGCAATTGCTTGAATATGCTCAGGCGTTGTTCCGCAACATCCGCCAACAATGTTGACCAATCCTTTTTCCAAATACTCTTCAATTTGATCTCGCATTTGTTCGGGAGTCTCATCATATTCGCCAAAAGCGTTAGGAAGCCCGGCGTTAGGGTGCGCAGAGACGGCAAAGTCCGATTTAGCCGAAATTACCTCCAGATGGGGTACCAGCTGTTTTGCTCCCAAAGCACAGTTGAATCCCACAGAAAGAATCGGGATATGTGAAATGGAAATCAAAAAAGCCTGGGCTGTTTGTCCAGATAGTGTTCTCCCAGAAGCATCTGTAATAGTACCGCTGACCATAATAGGAATTTCAATTCCGCGCTCATCCTTAACTTCTTCTATGGCAAAAAGAGCAGCTTTGGCATTTAGTGTATCAAAAATGGTTTCTACCAAAAGAATATCTGCTCCTCCATCGATAAGGGCTTCAGCTTGTTGTTTGTAGGCAATTCGAAGCTCATCGAATGAAACTGCTCGAAATCCTGGGTCGTTTACATCTGGAGACATACTGGCCGTTTTGTTTGTGGGGCCCATACTTCCTGCTACAAACCTAGGCTTATGAGGTTCTTGCTGCGTAAACTCATTTGCAACTTCTTTGGCAATGCGGGCTGATTCATAATTTAGTTCGTAGACTAAATCTTCCATATGATAATCCGCCATAGCAATTGTGGTCCCAGAAAAGGTGTTGGTTTCCACAATATCGGCCCCAGCTTCAAAGTATTTGCGGTGAACTTCGGCAATAGCTTCTGGCTGCGATAAAGACAACAAATCGTTGTTGCCTTTTAAAGGATGTTCCCAATCCTTGAATCTTTCTCCACGAAAATCTTCTTCCTCAAATTTGTATCGCTGCAGCATAGTACCCATTGCACCATCCAATACCAATATTCTTTCCTTTAATAATTCTTCAATTCTGGACATAATATATTTTGTCATGAAACATGACGTTATTTAATGCTATCAATAAAAGTTGGAAAGAATTCTTTCTTTGGGTCATCTTTTTCCACTCAAGTGGAATAGAACGTAGCACCTTCTCGGAGACGAGGGTTGCTAAGGCTTCAACGGGTCTATTCCCTCCACCTTTCTTGATAACATTTCAGTTTATACATGAACTAAGCTACAAATTAAAGGCACAAAGTTTTTAAAAGCAAATGAATCCTATTTAAAATAGAAAGCCTCCCAGGTTATGGGAGGCTCCTAGCTAAAACAAATAATTTTCATCGCTACAAAATACTTTGCACGACTTCTTTTTTTGCTTCTTTTTTAGATCCGTCAAATCCTTCTACACCACCCACCGTGGTATATTTCATAACAAAACGTTTTCCCGGATTTATGATTTGATATGCATATTGGCACATTACGGCAGCCTCATGAAAACCGGAAAGTATAAGTTTCAGTTTTCCTTCATAGGTGTTTACATCGCCAATAGCAAACACTCCAGGAATATTGGTCTGATAGTCTTTTGCATTATTTACCTTGATGGCGTTTCGCTCAATTTCCAGTCCCCAAGTACCCAATGGGCCTAATTTTGGAGAAAGTCCGAACAAAGGAATAAAGTGGTCTGTTTCTACATAGGTTTGTCCTTTCTCCGAATCATTGTGTTTTATAACCACCGCTTGGAGCGCGTTTTCCCCGTGGAGTTCCTTAACCTCAGCCTCCGTAAATAATCTGATTTTACCCAACTTGGCCAGTTCCGAGGCCTTTTCAACAGAATCCAAGGCACCTCTAAATTCGTTTCTTCGGTGGACCAAGGAAACCTCTGCTGCCACATCTGCCAAATAAATGGCCCAATCCAAAGCAGAATCTCCTCCACCTGCAATTACCACTTTTTTATCGCGATAGACTTCGGGGTCCTTAATCATATAGACCACTCCGTTATCCTCGTATTTTACAAGATTTTCAATCTGGGGCTTTCTTGGTTCAAATGAGCCAAGGCCACCGGCAATTACTATCACTGAAGCGTGATGCTGTGTCCCTTTATTTGTGGTCACTATGAATGAACCATCTTCTTGCTTGTCCAATTTTTCAGCCCGTTCTCCCAAGGTAAAGCCTGGTTCAAAGGGTTTGATTTGTTCCATAAGTCTATCTACCAAATCTCCAGCCAGAATTTCGGGATAGGCCGGAATATCATAAATAGGCTTCTTTGGATAGATTTCGGAACATTGTCCTCCTGGTTGGGGAAGTGCATCTATTAAATGACATTTCAACTTTAACAAACCAGCTTCAAAAACAGTGAACAATCCTGTTGGTCCTGCTCCAATTATTAGTATATCTGTTTTAATCATTGTATTGTTTTATTCTGAAAACACTAATTCTTTAGGGTCGTAGTTACTTTGAATTTCCATGATTTTTTCCCGATGCCTGACCACCTCGCCGATAACAATTATAGCAGGATTGGCTAACTGCTGCTCCTTTGCCTTGTTCTCAATTGAAGCAACAGTACCAATTCCTATTTTTTCATTTTCTGTAGTCCCATTTTGAATAATGGCCACCGGAACATCCTGTTTATTTTCTTGTCGAAACAACTCCATAATCTCACCTAATTTGGACATCCCCATCAAAATCACAATCGTTGCGCTTGATTTTGCTGCCAAAGCGACATCATTGCTTAGTTTGTGTTCCTTAGTCGTACCTGTAATGACCCAAAAACTCTCCGAGGCACCTCTTTTGGTAACCGGGATATTTTGCATGGCGGGAACCGAAACCGAAGAAGACAAGCCTGGTACCACCGCCACCTCCAAACCAAAAGCAGAGGCATATTCCATTTCTTCAGCACCTCTACCAAAAACAAAAGGATCTCCTCCCTTTAAACGAACCACATCAAGTCCTTGGGAAGCGCTTTGGACAATCAGTTCATTGATTTGTTCTTGCTGATAGCGATAACAGCCTTTTCTCTTCCCTACAAAAATCTTCTCCGCTTTGGGCGCATATTGAAGTAATTCCGTGTCAATCAAAGCATCGTATAAGACGACATCTGCACTTTGGAGCGCTTTGACACCTTTCAACGTTATTAAATCCACATCTCCAGGCCCAGCCCCAACTACTGTAAGTTTACCGGTTTTACCTTTTTCGAAGGCAAATACGTTGTTTAAAGATTCCATATTACGCTTCTTGAAGTTCAAGTTTTCTATAGGCTTCGAATTTTCTTAAAACCTTCTTTGATGCATCCAAATAAGACTTTGCAAAATCTTCGGAAGGAGCTGTCTTGTTCATCTGCAGTACCAAGTCTTCAAAGCTTCCATCAAGGACTACTTTGTTTGTATCTACAAATAGTCTATCAAAATCCCTGATAATACTTGAATGGGTATTGGTCTTGGTTTTTTCTGCAGTAAGCAAAGCTTTAGCCGAATTCACCATGGATTGGTAGGAATAATAGATGCTTGCTGCCCATTTTCCTTGTTGCAAAGCTTCTTCAGCATTGGCAATCTTCTCTTCACTTTCGAAAAATAGAGTTGCTACCAAGTCAACAATTACACCAGCACATTCACCTATTCCAATTTCTTTCTTGTATTTCTCCGCGTTTCCCCAGTCAATGAAATCTTCAGCGGTCAAATTATCCACGCTGGATAGATGTTTCAGAAAATCGTAGAAATAGGTTTCTCCTCTTTCGGCATAGTAATCCGCAAAGGATAGACCATTTCCATTGGCGTTAAAGTCATCCAAAATCAACCGAAGTGCTTGGGGACCTCTTTTGCTTGGAATTTTGACCACTTTATCCGCAAATCTTCCATTTCCATTACCGAAATTTCCCCCTCCCAATAGAACCTGAAGTGCCGGAGCTACCAATTTATCTTTTGTTCGGATTGACATGCCTTGAAAACCAATATTGGCCATATTATGCTGCCCACAAGCATTCATACATCCGCTGATTTTAATTACCACATCTGGGTTATTGATGTATTGCGGATATTCTGCTTTTATAACTCTTTCCAATTCCGCAGCAATACCTGTACTACTGGCAATACCCAAATTACAAGTGTCCGTCCCAGGACAGGCAGTGATGTCCAGAGCTTTATTATATCCCGCTTCGGTGAAGCCCAATTTTTTTAGTTCCTGATAGAAAAAAGAAATAAGTTCTTCTTTTACATACGGGATAAGAATGTTTTGACGTAGGGAGAGTCGAATTTCTCCGGCTGCATAGTCTCTAACCAATTTGGCCAATTCCCTTGCCTTATCCGTATAGAAATCTCCAAGCAACACCTTGATACCGATAGCCACATAACCTTCTTGTTTTTGTGGGATGATATTGGTCGATTTCCAGGATTCAAACTCCTCTCCTTCAATCTTTTCTACAAAGGCAGTTGCATTATCTGCCAATTGGGGTTTTGGATAGTTTTCAAAATCGATGGGATAAGACTGAATAGGAACTGCCAGTCGTTCCTCTTCCAACAGTACTTTAAAGCCTTCTAAACCAATGTCTTTTAGCAAAAACTTCATGCGAGCTTTCGCACGGCTTTTTCGTTCGCCATATCTATCAAAAACTCGGATTACGCCTTCCATCAATGGAACAATCTTGTCTGAAGGAAGAAAATCATACAAAACATCAGCATGACGCGGTTGTGAACCCAGTCCTCCACCAAGCATGACCTTAAAACCCCTTACATTATCTTTTACCTTGGCGATGAAACCTAAATCATGCATATACGAAAGCCCTGTGTCGGCATCAGTAGCGGAAAAGGAAACCTTGAACTTTCGCCCCATTTCCTGACCAATCGGGTTTCTTAGAAAATACTCAAAAACTGTCTGCGCATAGGGGGATACATCAAAAGGTTCATTCACGTCAATACCTGCTGTTTCACTTGCAGTAACATTACGAACCGTATTGCCGCAAGCTTCTCGTAGGGTAACTTTATCTTTTTCCAGTTGGGCCCATAGTTCCGGAGTACGTTCCAAATCCACATAGTGAATCTGAATATCCTGCCTGGTGGTAATGTGCAACCTACCTGTTGAATACTCATCAGCAACATCAGAAATCCTTTCCAATTGGTTGGAAGTGACCTTACCATAAGGCAACTTTATCCGTATCATTTGTACCCCAGGTTGTCTTTGCCCATATACACCACGGGCCAAGCGAAGACTTCTAAACTTCTCTTCGTCTATTCCACCTTCTTTAAACTGACGTATTTTTTTCTCCAACTCAATAATATCCTTTTCAACTATTGGGTTTTCGATTTCTGTTCTGAAGCTTTGCATATTATCCTGTTTTTCCTATCTATTTAATAGGTTTTTAATCTGTCTGTATTCTTTTACAATCATTACAGTCCAAATGGATTTAATTTATAAATCCGACTCCGGCCGTATTGTTTGTTCTGCTATCCAAAATGATAAAGGAACCGTTGGTTCGATGATCCACAAACCGATCATAAAAAATTGGTTTGTTGAGTCTCAACTTTACTTTGGCAATATCGTTCATCTGTAAGGCAGATACGTTTTCTTCAATACCGGAATAATCTGGATGTATCTTATGCTCGATAGCCTCTACTTTGGCCAATACTTTATTGACTCCGTGTTGCACTACGTATTTCCCGCCAGTGAACAGATTATCAGAATCCATCCAAGACACTGTCGCAGTCAATTGTTTGTCAATGGTGGGTAAGTCTCCTGCTTTAACCAACATATCCCCACGGCATACATTAACCTCGTCTTCCAAAGTTATGGTCACCGAAGCACGTCTTGGTGCTGTCTGGTATTCTTTATCGTGGAAATATATCTTCTTGATGCGGCTTTGTGTCAAGGAGGGTAAAACCACTACCTCATCGCCCACGTTCAATTCCCCGCCGTAAACCTTACCTGCGAATCCTCGGAAATCGTGAAACTCCTCAGTTTTTGGGCGAATTACGTATTGCACCGGAAACCTTGGTGTCCCTACATTGGATACCGCAGCCAAATCCAGACCCTCCAAATGTTCCAAAATAGTTTCACCATCGTACCACGACATATTTTGGGATTTGGATACGACGTTATCTCCCTTTAAAGCACTTATCGGGATGAATGTGATTTTTTGCTCTGCATAATCGCGCTTGCTCATCAATTGCTCAAAATCGGCTTTGATAGCGTTGTATTTTTCTTCAGCATAATCCACCAAATCCATCTTATTGATGGCAACAATTACTTCTTTTACACGAAGTAAGTTATTTATGAAAAAGTGCCTATTAGTCTGTTCGATAACCCCTTTTCTGGCATCAATCAAAATGATGGCGGCCTGAGAGGTTGAAGCACCAGTAACCATGTTCCGGGTATACTCTACGTGACCTGGTGTATCGGCAACGATATAGCTCTTGTTAGGTGTAGAAAAATAGATATGGGCAACATCGATAGTGATACCTTGCTCCCTTTCTGCAACCAAACCGTCCGTGGCCAGCGAAAAATCCAGATAATCATATCCTCTTTGTTTACTGGTTTTCTCAATGGCTTCCAATTTATCCTCGGTCAACGACTTTGTGTCATAAAGCAACCTACCTATCAAGGTACTTTTGCCATCATCAACGCTTCCTGCTGTTGCTATTTTTAAAACTTCCATTTTTTCCTTGCTTTAGAAGTACCCTTGTCGTTTTCTTTTTTCCATCGCGGCCTCAGAACGCTTATCATCAATTCGTGCCCCACGTTCCGATATTTTTGAATCCCTGATTTCAGAAACCACCTTTTCAATAGTATCAGCATGTGATTGTACCGCAGCGGTACAGGACATATCTCCCACAGTTCTAAACCGTACCACACGTTCTTCTACTTCTTCATCCTCTGAACGAAAAACAATGTCGTCTTCTGCGGACCAAATCAATCCATCTCGTAAGAAGGTCTTTCGTTTATGTGCAAAATAGATGGATGGGATTTCAATATTTTCTTTTTCGATATAACTCCAGACGTCCAACTCAGTCCAATTGCTGATTGGAAATACACGGACATTCTGACCTATTTCAATCTCACCATTCAACATATCAAATAGTTCCGGGCGCTGATTCTTTTCGTCCCACTGGCCGAAATCGTCGCGTACTGAGAAAATGCGTTCCTTGGCTCGGGCTTTTTCCTCATCCCTTCGTGCTCCCCCGATACAGGCATCAAACTTGAATTCCTCAATGGCATCCAACAAAGTGGTGGTTTGCAACTGATTTCTACTGGCATATTTCCCAGTCTCTTCGATAACCTTTCCTTGATCAATGGAATCCTGAACGTTCCGTACAATCAATTCCACACCCAATTCTTCCACCAACCTGTCCCGAAACTCAATGGTTTCCGGGAAATTGTGCCCCGTATCAATGTGCATAAGCGGAAATGGAATTTTCGCTGGCCAAAATGCTTTTTGAGCTAGACGAACCAAGGTGATGGAGTCTTTCCCTCCAGAAAAAAGTAGTACAGGTCTTTCAAATTGAGCAGCCACTTCCCTAATTATATAGATAGCCTCATGCTCTAACGCATTCGCGTTGGGCCTATTTTCAAGGACAGTGGTTTCCGTGTTTTGTATTTCTTCTAAAAGTGTATTCACTATAAATTGATTTAGGTATGTAATCCACATTCACGGTTTTCCAAAACCTTTGTGGGATCAAAATATTTAAACTCGTTGGGTAATCCTCTCTCGTCCAAGTAGGCATCCAGTTGCGTATCGCTCCAATGATAAAATGGACTTACTTTTAATATGCCATCATTACCAAGACTGAAGATATCCAATGAATCCCTGTGTGCTGTTTGCCCTTTGCGAAGATTGGTAAACCACACATCGGGTTGGTGTTCTTCCATAGCTCTCTTAAAAGGCTCAAGTTTAACTTGCTCCGTAAATACAGCATGTTTGGGGTCTTCAATATCTGGAATCCCCATGGTCGCATCTCGATGGGCCGCACTTTGCTTGGGGACATACAGCTTAATATTCAGTCCCAAACGAGATATCAAATCTTCTGCATGTTTATAGGTGTTAGAAGTATTATACCCGGTATCACACCATATAACTGGAATATCGATGTCCACTTGGGTAACGGCATGCAAAATGGCGACCTCATACGGCCTAAAGTTGGTGGTCAAAACAGGTACCTTAGCGTAGCGTAATGACCATTGTATGATATCCTGAGGTTCAAATTCCTTGAACCTTTTATTCAATTCTGATATTTGCTTTCCTGTTAATGCCATAAAATTTAATTTATCTACCCCAACCAATGCGATTCCAAATTCGTTCATGAAAAAAGTATAGTACCATCTTGGTTACCAACTCTACCATTCCGATAGAAAAGGCCAAAGAAAATGTTCCGGTAATTATCCAAGAAATCAATACGGTATCCAATGTGCCTACAATTCTCCAGCTAATGGATTTGGCAATACTGCGTTTTGGTTTCTCTGAAGTTTTGTCCGTATTGTAAGTAACTTTAGAGTCCTTACTGTTTATTAAAAGTTGGTCTGCAATCATCTTTTTATATTTCCTATAGATTTACTAGGATTATCAAAAATAGAAGTATTAATTAAAGTAAATCGTTAAAACATCGATAAAATTATAATCAACCTATAGTTTTACTAGATTAATAAATAATTCATTCATTGCTTAGTAAATTCTCATTGTATTTTAAGACTAGATGAAAAACTTTTATGAAATTAAGTCCGCTAGGGTATTATTTCGGTAGACATCCAAGGCGCTGTCCCGCACTTGCAGCATAAGTTTGTTTACCGCACATTCATTTTCATCTGGGCAATCGTCACACTTCTCATAAAAATTGAGACTTACACAAGGAACCATGGCAATTGGTCCTTCCAGCACGCGCATCACAGAAGTCATTAGAATGTCTTGGGGGCTTTTGATTAGATAGTATCCCCCACCCTTACCTTTTTTGGAACCAAGAAACCCATTTCTACGAAGGGTAAGAAGTATACTTTCCAAGAATTTTTGTGATATGTTCTCATGTTTGGCGATTTCGGCAATCTGAACAGGCTCATTACTGTCTCTTGAAGCGAGATAGGCCAGGGCCTTAAGACCATATTTTGTCTTCTTGGAGAGCATCCCACGAATATAGGGAAAATAAGCTATTGCCCTATATACCTTGGGTTAGACTATTATCCCAATGCCTGATTTATATCATTAATAATATCATCTATATGCTCCAGCCCCACTGAAATCCGAACCATCCCATCAGAAATGCCTACAGATGCCCTTTCCTCAGTGCTCAATTTGCTATGCGTTGTTGACGCAGGATGGGTTACAATACTCCGAGAATCGCCTAAATTGGCTGACAAGGACAATAATTGAATTTTATCAAAAAACTTCTTTCCTGCTTCAAGTCCACCTTTTACCTCAAAAGCAACCACGCATCCTCCAGCCTTCATCTGTTTCTTCGCCAACTCGTATCGTGGATGTGACTTAAGAAACGGATATTTCACCCAATTTACTTTGGAATGCCCTTCCAAAAAGTTAGCCAACTGGAGTGCGTTCGATGAATGCCTATCGACCCGCAAAGCCAGGGTTTCCAAACTTTTTGACAATACCCAAGCATTGAACGGGGAAAGCGCTGGACCTGTTATTCTAGAAAAACGATAAATCTTATCAACTAGTTCGGAACTACCAACAGTTATTCCCGCCAACACACGTCCTTGTCCATCCATGAGCTTAGTGCCGGAATGGATGACCAAATCCGCTCCAAACTTTATGGGTTGTTGTAGGTAAGGAGAGGCAAAACAATTATCGATAATTAGAATCAAATCATGCTTTTTGGCTATAGTTGCCAGTGCTTCCAAATCCAATATATCCACTCCTGGATTGGTAGGTGATTCTGCGTAAATGACCTTAGTATTGGGTTGAATTAGCTTCTCAATCTCTTCCAAACGGTTTATTTCAAAATAACTCGTTCCTATATTCCATTTGGGAAAAAACTGGTTGAACAGACTATAGGTAGAGCCAAAAATGCTCTTTGCGGAAATAATATGGTCTCCGCTATCCAGAAGGGCCGCAAAGGTTGAGAATACAGCTGCCATACCGGAAGCAAAGGCAAAGCCACTTTCTGCTCCTTCCATTTTGCACACTTTTTCGATAAACTCGGATGAATTTGGGTTGGAATATCTGGAGTAAATATTCCGGTCTTTTTCTTCTGCGAAGGAAGCGCGCATATCCTCAGCATCCTCGAATACAAAACTTGAAGTGAGATACATGGGGACGGAGTGTTCCAAAAATTGGGTACGCTCCAGCTGTGTCCTGACCGCTTCGGTTTCGAATTTCTTCTTGTTCATATCATGCTTTTTCAGCTATTCTTAAAATATCTCCAAAAACTCCTCTTGCTGTTACCGCGGCTCCAGCACCCGCTCCTTGAATGACCAAGGGGTTTTCACCATAGGATTCCGTATAAATCTCTATGATGGAATCCGAACCTTTTACTTGTCCTAAAGCACTTTCCTTGGGAACTGATACCAACTTCGCTTCCAAAATACCTTTTTCTTGCTGTAAATCCCCATGCAAATCACCTACATATCGAAGTACATGACCCGGTTTCTGACTTGCTTTGAGTTGGGCATACTTTTCATCCATTGCGGTAACCTTATCCAAAAACTCTTGCACATTTACCTCTTGTAAATCATCAGGGATTAACGTATCTATCGTGATGTCCTCAAACTCGTTCTGAAGGTCCAATTCCCGTGCCAAAATCAATAGTTTTCTTCCCACATCGTTCCCTGACAAATCCTCTCTTGGGTCGGGTTCGGTATATCCTTTTTCTTTGGCTTCAAGCACCACCTTGGAAAACGGTACCTTGGTTTCAGAAAATGTGTTGAAAATGTAACTCAAGGAACCTGAAAACACTCCCTTAATCCGGGTGATGTTCTCTCCAGAAAGGTGCAATAGTTTAATAGTGTCAATTAATGGCAAACCTGCACCAACATTTGTTTCGTATAAGTACTGCTTTTTATATTCCTCGAGTTGACTACGGATAGACTCATAGAAGTCAAAACCTAAGGTATTCGCTATCTTATTCGAAGAGACCAAGTCAAAACCGTGTTCGATGAGTTTTTCATATTGGGAGACAAAAACTTCACTTGCCGTATTGTCCACTGCAATTAAGTTTTCCAAATGATATTGCTTCGCGAAGTCGATGATATCTTCTACGACATATTCGCCCCTTTGCTCTCTCATTCTATCCTTCCAATTCTTATCCAATCCTTTAGAATGCAATACTACTTTTTTAGAATTGGCCACTGCAAAAACCCTTAGGTCAATTCCTTTTCTGGATTCAATTTTTTCTTGTGAGTTTAATATTTGTTCTATCAATGTACCTCCAACATTTCCATGCCCAAAAATGGCCAAATTGATTCGTTTGGACACCCCGAAAATCTGTCCATGAATTACATTTAATGCCTTATGCAAGTCTGCTTGTTCTACCACGATACTCACATTTCTGCCCGTAACTGTATTGTTGAAAAGCAATGGGGTAATTTGGTTTTTTACCAAGGCATTAAAAGGCTTATGGAAATTTCCTAAATCCATGCCTATTATAGAGATGACCGAAACATCCTTATACACAGAAATCTCACTGACGTCTTGAAAATTATAATCTGTTTCAAACTCTTGGTCTAATACTTTTTTGGCCTTTTGTGCCTTTGAAGCATCCACCACTAGACCGATTCCTCTTTCAGATGAACCTTGGGAAATAATTCCAACATTGATATTATTCTGGCCCAAAGCCCTAAAAATACGAGCATCCACGCCAACCTTGCCCAAAAGTCCCCTACCTTCTAGATATACCAAGGCCATATCTTCTTGTATGGATAGTGATTTGATGCCTTCATCACTGGGGTTGGCTTCAATACGTGTTCCTGGGCTATTCAGGTTAAATGTGTTCCGAATACTCAGCGGAATGTTTTTCTCGATAAGCGGAACAATAGTCTTGGCGTGAAGTATGGTGGCACCAAAATTTGCAAGTTCATTGGCTTCCTCATACGAAATGGAATCGATAAGCTTAGCCTCTGGAACCAAATCTGGATTCGCAGTAAAAATGCCGTCTACATGGGTATAATTCACCAATTCTTGCGCGTCCAAAAAGTTAGCTAACAAAGCCGCTGTATAGTTGGTGCCATTTCGTCCTAAAGTCGTAGTAACACCCTCATGATTAGAAGCTATAAATCCTGTGACGATAGGAAGCACCTCTGGGTTCAAACTTTGAAAAATTCGAATCGTGTTTTCCTTGGATTGTTGCTCATCGACCTTAGCATTGCTGAAAGCATCATCTGTTTTTATGAGTTCCCTGGAATCTAACAGTTGGGCCTTAATTCCAGATGAGTTGAGCAATTCCGTAACCATTTTCCCAGAAATCAGCTCCCCATAGGACAAAAGCTCATCTTTGGTTTTGGCGCTATAGTCGCCAGTTAGGGAAACACCGTTTAAAATTCTTTGCACGACACCCAACTCGTTGGAAATGTCCACTTGCTCAAAATTATCTTTTTGATAGGCTGAAAAATGGGCGAAATCTTTATCAAAGTCTTTACCCTTTGCGGCAATCTTCAGCATTTTCTCCAGCTCATCGGTAGCCTTACCACGTGCCGAAAGCACTACAATAAAATTTTCCTTATCCTTTACCCGGTTTTCGATAATTTCCAGCACATGTCCTAGTCCTTTTCCATTAGCCAAGGACTTACCCCCAAATTTCAAAATCTTGGGGCGTTCGGTTTTTTTCTGCTGTTGAAAAATGGGTTCCAAAAGCTTTTCCAGCTGATGAAACTCCATTAAGAAAGCATCATGTCCGTGCAAGGATTGTACTTCGCCATAGGTGACATTGGTATTCGACAAGGCTAACTTCCTGTACGTTTCTTTGTTCTCTTCAGCTGTAAAAAACAAGTCGGAATTAACTCCGATGATGTGGATTTTGGTATCGCTGTTTTCCAGCTTTTCAAAGGCTTCTTCTCCATTCCTTGTAATATCGATTGTCTTTAGCAACTGATTCATCAGCTTATAGGCCGACAACTGAAATCTTTCCTGCAGTTTCTTGCCATGATGCATCAACCAGCTTTCCACATTAAACACTTGTAGCTCCTCGTTCGTGGTCCTTTTAAAACGCTCCTTGAACGATTCGGGAGTCCGGTAGCACAACATGGCGTGCATACGGGCGTCATGGACCGGTTCTTTGGAATTGACCAAAATCTGCTCTTGAATCTGGCAATTGGCAATCAACCAGTCTGTGGATTTCCAGTCAGCGGCAACCGGTATCAAATGTTCTGTAATACCTGGATTCAAAGTAGCTATTTCCCATGCCAAACCGCCTCCCAAAGAACCTCCTATAATGGCAAAAAGACGATTTACTTTAAGTTGTTCCAACCCTAGAAGAAAGATTCGGGCAATATCCCCTGCAACAAAATCTTTGTAATTTTCAATTACAAAACCGTCATACCCGTTACCAGGAATATTAAAGGCTAGCACCGTATACTTTTGGGTGTCGATGCACTTACCGTCACCAATAATATCGGACCACCAACCCGCTTCCCCAGCAACGCTGGAGTTCCCGGTCAAGGCATGATTTACCAAAACCACTGGAGCTGAATGTAGGGGTTGACCAAAGACTTCGTAGGACAATTTCAAATCCTGCGTAGCACCTACATAAGTAGTAAAATCCTTAATTTCTAAATGATGGAGCATGGATGAAAATCTATACCATTTTCGGCCGGAGAATAAATTGCAACCTACTCTTCAGCCTATTGTTCTAACTCGTTTAAATTTTGGAGAAAGCCTGTTCCAAGTCTGCTTTTAAATCTGAAGTATCTTCCAATCCTACCGAAAGTCGAATCAAATCCGAAGTGACCCCAGCAGATTCTTGCTCTTCTTCGTTTAATTGTTGATGCGTCGTGCTAGCCGGGTGAATAATTAAGGATTTAGTATCTCCAATATTGGCCAGCAATGAGAAAATCTGTGTCTCATCCGCCACCTTCTTGGCCGATTCAAAACCTCCTTTTACCCCGAACGTAACAATGCTACTTTGTCCTTTGGGAAGATAAGTATCTGACAATGCTTTGTATTTACTGGAATCCAATCCAGGATAGTTTACCCAAGTCACTTCTTCCCTATCCTCAAGCCATTTTGCTATTTCCAGTGCATTCTCACTGTGTTTTTGCATACGGACTTCCAAGGTTTCCAATCCTTGGATAATTTGGAAAGCATTGAAAGGACTTAAACAGGCGCCATGGTCTCGTAGCCCCTCTATTCGTACTTTAGCAATATAGGCAGCAGGTCCTAGAGCATCATGATAAACTAGTCCATGATATCCAGGAGAAGGTTCGGTAAATTCGGGGAATTTGCCATTCGCCCAATCAAATGTTCCAGCATCAATAATAGCGCCTCCCAAAGCCGTTCCATTACCATTGATGTATTTGGTCAAAGAGTGAATAACAATATTGGCCCCATGTTCAATCGGATTTAAAAGTGAGGGAGATGCTACGGTATTGTCCACAATAAATGGAACCTGTGCTTTTTTAGCTTCTGCAGAAATAGCTTTCAAATCCAAAACATCTAATTTGGGATTCCCGAGGGATTCCACGAAAAAGGCCCTAGTGTTTTCCTGAACCGCTTTTTCAAAATTCGCTGGGTCAGATGGATCCACAAATGTTGTAGTAATGCCTAGTCTGGGAAGCGTAACACTGAACAGGTTGTAAGTCCCCCCATAAAGGCTGTTCGAAGACACAATATGGTCCCCTGCCTTTAAAAGTACCAAAAGCGCGGTATTAATAGCTCCCGTTCCAGAGGAACATACCACCGAAGCAATACCTCCTTCAAGAGCAGCTAGGCGTTGTTCCAAAATATCATTGGTCGGGTTGTTGATTCTGGTATAAATATTACCGAATTCCTGAAGAGAAAAAAGATTCGCTGCATGATCGGCATTGTTGAACACATAGGCTGTACTTTGATAAATGGGAACAGCCCTTGTACCCCCATTTACAGTTACATCGTGCCCGGCATGAAGGGCATTGGTTGAAAATTTTTGATCGCTCATGACTTTAGTTTTAATTGTTGAAATACAAATTCAGTAAAGTCAAACGCCAACTCTATCGTTGGATGAATCAAAAAGTTATAAGAAAGTGAATCGAGATAATCGATTGATGTTATCTATTCCCAAATAGGGATAGAATTTAGCACCTTCTTGCAAAGAAACAAGGGTTGCTAAGGCTTCATTGGGTCTATTCCCTCCACCTTTCTTGATAACTATTCAATACGTGTTTGAACTTGTTGTACAAAGATTAAGTTAGATTTTTTTAAAATCCTAATAATTTTCAAAATATTACAATTTACCCCAAGTCTATTATTTAATGATAACATAACGTAAAGGGATTCGGGAATCCCTAACTTCAGTTGTTGATCTTTTTAAAACTTCGCTATGAAAAAGATTTTACTACTCGGTTTTGCCGCCTTGGCCTGCTATGGTTGCGACCCTTATTCGACCATGGATGCCGATATTACAAACACAACCTCGCAAAACTTATCCATTCGTTTTGTGTCCTCACAGTTTGTCGAGGATAATAAAACTTTGGAAATAGCTTCAGAAGAAACTGTTTTGTTTCAACAAGCTTCTTCAACTACAGGTAGCTTTCTTGAACCTTCTTTGGTCCAGTTTGATTCCGTCTATATTCAAAATGCATCTGAAGAAATTCTAAAAATATTTAAACCAACCACTCCTGGTAGAAACATCTATGGGGTTGAAGCTTTTTGGAGCGTACGCGAACCTTCCAAAAGACAATATTTCTACGAATATCAGATAACCAATGAAGATATTCAGTAATTCTAATTCCTTACTGTAGCACAGAAAATTCAATACTGGAATCGGTGAACACCGTATGGGTCTGTGTCTTAAAATCCTCCTCTTCCGCCTTGAAGATGTTCTCCACATAGGTTTGGGGATTTAAATCTATCAACGGGAACCACGTACTCTGCACTTGAATCTGCAGCTTATGACCTTTTTTGATGGTATGGAAAACATCCTGTAATTTTAGATTAACAGCTGTTTTCTTGTTAGGAATAAATGGCTCGGGTTCAGAAAAGCTATTGCGAAAACGGCCTCGCATAACCTCACTACGTACCATGAGATGGTAATTGGACAGTTTTAAATGATCTTGCATTTCTTCGTTGGTCTCCACATCATTCGGATGAACATCAATCACTTTTACAATCCAATCTGCAGCGGTTCCTGTGGTGGCCACATTCAGTTTGGCCATGATATCCCCGGCAAGGGTAAAATCTTCTTCCATTACCTCGGTTTCAAAAACCAGCACATCCGAACGGCGTGCTGCAAATCTTTGGTCATCGGTCATGTATTTTCTAGGGGTAAAGACACTTTTGATGTCCTCAGAGTAGGGAACCGGTTTTTTTACATCGCTGATAAACTGAATTGAGGAAGTTGCCGTAGGCTGTTCTGCCAATTTCTGATTTTCAGAAAGGAAGAAGGTCTTTTTTACGCTTTGTTCTGGAGGCCATGCATCCATTGTGGACCATTCTTTTTTACCAGAATCAAACACGTAGGCTTCGGGAAGCCCGGTATTGCCATCCCCATCTCCTTTTAAAAAGTGATTGAAAAATTTGGTCTCAATTTTTTCCTGAAAAAACTCAGAAATAGAATCCCCAAAATAGTAGTTCCCTACGGCGTTTCTTCCATTTCTTCGCGCCCATGCACCGTGGTCCCATGGTCCAAAAACCATAGTATTGTAATTTCCTTCATTGTACTTTTCGATGTTTTTGTAGGTTTCCAATGGGCCATACAAGTCTTCCGCGTCAAACCATCCTCCAACAATCATCGTAGCCACATGGCTTTTTACATCCTTCAAGTGTTGAATGATTCCCTTACTTTGCCATAATTCGTCGTAGTTCGGATGGTCCTTCAACTCATTCCAAAAGAAATCATCGGTAACTCCCTCTGGTCGTATTTTAGGGGTATCAGCGGTTTCGTATTCAAAAAAGGAATTTAGATTTTCCAAAGGCCCTGAATCCAAGAAAAATTGATATTGGTCCTCCGTTCCTATATCTGGCAAGTTATACCAAGCCGTGTCAATAGGACTATCGTTATCAGGTCTTGGTGTGCCAAAAAGTGAGGTTGCCCTAAAATAACTCAACAGATAGGCCCCGTTGTGGTGGAAATCATCAAAGAAGAAATCTCCGATACAGGCTTGGGGTGATGCGGCTTTCAATGCAGGATGCGCATCCACAGTAGCATAGGTAGCATAAAAACCAGGGTAAGAAATGCCCCAAACACCCACTTTTCCGTTGTTGTTTTCAACATTGTTCACCAACCATTCAATGGTATCATAGGTATCCGAGCTTTCATCAATATCTTTTTCTGAACTTTTATTAGGAATATAGGCACGCATGTTATCATAGTGTCCCTCGCTCATCCATCGCCCCCGTACGTCCTGATAGACAATAATATTTCCTTCCTGCATTAAATGAATATTGGGCCCAATTTGTGTCCTAAATTGGTCCTCGCCATAAGGTCTGGAACTGTAGGGTGTGCGTTGCATTAGAATTGGATATTCCTTTGAGGTATCCTTTGGAGAATATATGGTAGTATGCAGTTTGACCCCATCCCGCATTTCTATATCAACTTCTTTTTTGGTGTAGTGAAGAGCTACGTAGTTTTCTTCTATTTCAACCTGTGCGGTCTTTTTCTTGCACGATTGAAACACACAACCTAAAACAAACACTACAACTAAAATGCGGAATAAACCTCTCATAAAATCTTGAATTTACCGAATGCCTAAAACTACGAAAAACCATCTTATCCCAACAGGCCAGCTGACCATTCTTGTTCACCATGATACAGGCAACATTGAAGTTTGTTTGAAGCTGAAAAAAACAATTAAATTCGTCAGAAGTTTTAATGAGCATATCCCTCTCAATTAGAAATAAATGGCGGTTAGAAAAAAGAGAAAATACAACGATTTTGGTCTGGGCACCAAAAATGACATAGGAGGTTATCGGGCCCTAAATAAAGATGGGTCTTTCAATGTAAAGAAAGTAAACGTTCCATTTTTTGAGCGATTGAATTTTTTTCATTCCCTGATAACCATGTCTTGGTCCCGCTTTTTTGGTTGGATATTAGTGGCCTATTTCACTATCAACATCCTTTTTGGGGCAATTTATTGGTCAATCGGCGTTGAAAATCTTACCGGAATTCGAGCGGCGTCCAATTTTGACAAGTTTATGGAGGGCTTTTTCTTCAGTGCCCAGACGATTACCACATTGGGTTAGGGAAGAGTGGCGCCAATGGGTTATCCAGCCAATATCGTGGCCGCAATTGAATCTATGTTGGGACTGCTTGGGTTTGCATTGGCTACAGGATTGCTGTACGGACGTTTTTCCAGGCCTTCCGCCAAAATCCGATATAGTGAAAATGCTGTGATTGCTCCTTACAGAGAAATCAATGGTTTTATGTTCCGAATCGTAAACCCTCAGAAAAATCAATTATTGGAGCTTGAGGTGCGAGTCAATCTTGCCATGCAACGTAAAAATTCGGAATTAAGGGACTTTCATTCACTTGAACTGGAAAGGGACAAGGTGGCTTTTATGCCGTATATGTGGACCATCGTACATCCCATTTCAGAATCCAGTCCATTATTTGGACTTTCTGATAAGGATGTGCTGGAAAAGGATGCCGAATTCATCATTTCAATGCGCGCATTTGACGAATCGTCATCACAAACCGTATATTCCCGATCTTCCTACAAGGCTTCAGAAATAATCTGGGGTAGAAAATTCGTCTACGCTGTCACCAGGGAAAATAGAGGTATTACCATTGATGTGAGTCGCATTAATGAAACCGAAAAAGCAAGTCTAAACGCTTAGACTATAAACCAAAAGCAGCTTTGACTTTGTCAACCATGTCCAATTTCTCCCAAGTAAAAAGCTCTATTTCCTTTTCTACTCGCCCATTATAAGGAGATTCAAAAACCTTGGTTACTGTTTTTGGAGTTTTTCCCATGTGTCCATAAGCAGCAGTTTCCAGATATATTGGGTTTCTAAGCTTCAGTCTTTCCTCTATAGCAAAAGGTCGCATATCAAACAACTGTGATGCCTTTCGAGCTATTTCTCCATCATTCATATTCACATTTGCTGTACCATACGTATCCACAAAAATAGATGTGGGCTCCACTACCCCTATGGCATAACTTACCTGTACCAAAATCTCATCTGCAACACCCGCAGCTACCAAATTCTTGGCGACATGTCGCGCTGCATACGCAGCACTTCTATCTACCTTGCTTGGGTCTTTTCCACTAAAAGCCCCACCTCCGTGGGCACCTTTTCCACCGTAGGTATCCACAATAATCTTACGTCCGGTCAGTCCCGAATCACCATGAGGTCCGCCTATTACAAATTTCCCTGTCGGATTGATATGATAGGTAATATTATCAGTAAACAATTCCTGAATTTCGGAAGGAAGCAAAGCTTTTACCTTTGGAATAACAATATCGATGATATCCTTTTTGATTTGAGCCAGCATTTTTTCGTCAGTATCAAAATCATCATGCTGTGTTGATACCACAATGGTATCAATTCTTTGTGGTACATTATCGTCTGAATACTCAATGGTCACCTGCGCCTTGGCATCAGGTCGCAAGTATGATATTTCCTTCCCATTTTTACGGATATCGGCCAAAACCTGAAGTATTTTGTGCGAAATATCAAGGGCCAGAGGCATATAGTTTTCTGTTTCCTTGGTAGCATAACCAAACATCATTCCTTGGTCACCCGCTCCTTGCTCTTCTTTGCTACCTCTATCTACGCCTTGGTTAATGTCCTGTGACTGTTCATGTATCAATGAAATCACGCCGCAAGAATCCCCGCTAAACTGATATTCTCCTTTGGTGTATCCTATTTTATTGATTACATCTCTGGCAATGTTTTGGACATCCAGATACGTATTACTCTTCACCTCTCCGGCGAGAACTACTTGTCCTGTGGTCACCAAAGTTTCACAAGCCACTTTGCTTTCTGGGTCAAATGCTAAGAAGTTATCTAAAAGTGAATC
Source organism: Flagellimonas sp. (assembly GCF_965601775.1). Classification (GTDB taxonomy): domain Bacteria; phylum Bacteroidota; class Bacteroidia; order Flavobacteriales; family Flavobacteriaceae; genus Flagellimonas. The sequence continues at coordinate 773,806 of NZ_OZ271837.1, read as the reverse complement.
ACTAATTTGATCCGCTATCTTGTCAGGGTGTCCTTCACTTACAGATTCGGAAGTAAATAAATATGGCATTCAAAATTTGTTTACAGGAAGATTTGACGAATGCCCGGAAGAAAGTTTACTTCACTTTTTAGCATTTTTTTCCGAGGTTGCAATCAGTCAAATCTTTCCTCATTTCGAATGGCAAAAATATGGCAAAAGCTAAACCCCACAAAAAAACCAAATCTAAATATGGCTGTTTACAAATCATATTTAACCTTAAATAAGATGTACCTGGGCTGTACAGCATATTGGGAAGTCCTGAAAAACAAATCGTTAAACGTATCTTGGTTCAAATCCTGATTGTTAGTCAAATTTGTGGCATTTACGCTAAATTCCCATTTGCTATCAGGCTTTTGATAAGACAACGATGCGTTAAGAAAGCCGTATTTATTTTCAATGGTTTGGTTTCTGTCTCTATAAAAATAATAATCGTAATCGGCTAGCAGGATAAACCCTTTTAGGAAGGCAAAATCCAGTTTGGCAAAAGGTCTATCCGTAAAAAAAGTGGTTTCCGTTCCCCCAGTGTTGTAGTTGTTCACTGTATACCTATACCCTAGTTCTAAATTGGGTGCTTTGGTAAAGCTGCTACCCAGGGAAGCAGTATAATCCTGGGCAAATGATTCGGAATTTTGTGGAATATCATTTACAATATTAAAAGTGTTCGAATAAGAAAATGTACTGCGTGCGCTGATCTTAATCCTTCCAAAAGTCCGTTGATAACTTCCTGTTCCACTTAGGATTTCATCGTCCAAATTTGAGTTGATTGAAGTATTAACCTGATTGATTCCAACAATACCAGTATTGGTCTTAAAGGCATCTATCCTTTTGGAATAAATGATGTTAGCAAAAATATTCTGCTGATTGAACATACTGAAACTAAAGAAATTTAATTGCGCCCGATGAAAAAGCGCGCTTTCCAAATCTCGATTCCCGCGATAAAGGGCGTTGTAGTTGGAAAAAACAAATCCACTGGCCAATCGATTGATATCTGAAAATTCCCGCTGAATGGTATAAGAGAAACGAATACTTTCCGATTGTTTCAACTGAAGGTTCACAAATACATCCGGTACAATATTGAAGAGAGTATCCTCGACCTCGGTATCCAATTGCTGATTTTTTGCCTGATAACTATGCACATGAAAACCAGGATTCAAAGTGAATTTCCCAAAAATCAATTTGTAATGCAGTCCGAAGTAATAATCCGAAAAATTGAATTTTACCTGGTTGCCCAACTCGTCATCTTCAAATGTATTTTGGTCACCTCCATCCAAGATTTGAAAGATAGAGGAATTGAAACGCTGACTACTTTGAATGGTACCAAGGGTAAAATTCAAATTACTTTTTGGTCCCAATACCCAAAAGTAATCCAACTTGGCATCTAACCGATTGGTCTGGGTGTACTGCTGTTGGGCAATGTCAAACCTATTTTGCATGATATCCGTAGGCAAAATCCCAGGAAAAGGTTGTTCATCCCGAACAACATTGTAAAAAGGGTCTTCTTCCGAATACTCATATTGTGCTTCCAACGCAAAAATGTTCTTGTCATTCAGGGTATAGTATAGATTTGAATTTTGCGTAACTGTTAGCGGATTTTGATTCTGATTTTCGAAAATTGAATCCGTAACGTCGGCTACGGAGAGGGTGTTCGTCTCTTCATCTTCATCTACACGGCGCATAAGAACCTCATAATCCCACTGCAATTTGTTGGAAGGTTTATAATTGGAAGTAAGTTTGGCCAATCCAAAACTTGTGGACTGGTCTGCCAGCGTTTGCGTGCTTTCAACTTCATTCGTGGATATAAAAGTTCGAGTAGCCGTTGTCTCCAGCAAGGTGTTCGTGTTCGAAAAAATTCCATATCCCGTGATTCTCCATGAACGGGAAGGTTTATAGCTAAAATTAACTGCTCCAAATTCACTTTCAATAGAATTTGCCCTATTATTTTGAACGGTGCTCAAACCCAAACCTGAAGCACCGGTTGTAAAAGAAGTACCCGTATTAGTACGTACATTACCTCGGGTTCCACCTGTAAAATTCCAATAATCCCTCAAAGAAAAAGGAACCTCTCCCACATTGTTCAAATCCGTCAGTACATTTAAACTGAACTCTGGACTGTAATAAAACAATTTTGGATGTGCCACATACCTTTCATCTGGTCCAAGACCACCTGTGATTTCACCAAACCAAAATTTCTTTTTGCCCTCTTTCAACTTAATATTCAAAGCAACATTATCTTGATTGTTGGTCAGGCCGCTTAGCTGTGAGACTTCACTGTAATTGCGTAAAACCTCTACCTTATCCAATGCATTGGCAGGAATATTTTTGGAAGCCAATTTTGAATCACCATCAAAAAAATCGTCGCCTTCAACCATCACTTTGGTCACCGCTTTACCTTCAACTTCAATCTCACCATCATCATTCACCTCTATTCCAGGAAGTTTTTTAAGTACATCCGCCAGTTTTTTCTCAGTGCCAGAAACAAAGGAATCGGTATTGTAAACAATAGTATCCCCATTTATGGTAATAGGAATTTCGTAAACCAATTCCACCTCATCCAGATTTTCAGGTTGGGAGAATAGGGTAATATCCAAGTAAATATCTTCCTCTCGAGTTTGCAGTTGTATTTCTTGGGTTTCAAAACCTAAATAGCTCACTTTGAGGACATACTCCGTATTCTTTTTTACATTGATTTTGAACTCTCCCTGCGGTGTTGTAATCCCAAAGCCATCCAAAGCCTGAGTAGTCTTGTTAATCGCAACAACATTGGCAACATCCAAGGGGTTTTGTAAACTATCTGTTACTTTTCCTGATATTCTTACCTGACCAAAGGCAATATTCGCCCATGCCAAGCAAATTGGCACTAAAAAATGCTTCAAATTCATCTGAAATTTTTATCCGCCAATCATGATTCTGGCTCCATTCCCACGGCCACCCGAGCGGAATCGCTCTGACATTTCTTCCATTTTCTCAGCGAGTATGGCATCATACTCTTCTTGGGATACTTGTTTGCCTTTTTTAGGGGCTTCAATTTTTAGTTTCTCCTTGGAATTAAGCACCAACTTGGAACACAAAATGGCGGTTCTACCATCATTGACCTCCAAAATTAATCCTGGTAAACCCCAATAGGGCCCAGGCCCTTGGTTTACTGGTATCTCAGGAGCGTACCATGCAACAACTTCCAAATTCTCCGGTTCTTCTATTCTAGCTAGTATTGAATTACTATTGGAACTACCCTGTGCAGTAGAATCTTTGTCCTCTTCTTGGTTTGGCGCATTATTTCGGTTCATAGCATTGCGCATTCTGGTCAACATTTCTCCATTGACCTGTCTTGTGGCTGTGGCTTTGTAGCACGTATAGTTTCCAATTTTTTTGGTTTCCGTACCCAACTTCCAATCCCAAGTAGTCAAACTATCTTTAATCAAGAACATTTTGCCAAACATCTCGGTCTGATTTGCATATTCCTGATCTTGAATATTCTTGTAGTACTCTCCGCCACCAACACCCGCAAAAGCCATCCTAAAACCACCTTGTGTCCCCGGAGCTTCGAGTTTCTCTTCTTGAGTATATACCGAGGCTGTTCTATCAAACACAAGCTCAAAACTTTGTTCTGTCCTACTTTTTATCCTATCCCGGATGCGTTGTTTCATGGCTTCTGATATCTGACGATCATCCAGGTTGATTTCTACATTGGTTTTAGTCTGATACATTGCTTTCCCTTGAAAATCTTGCGCAATGGCAACCGAGGTAAAAGAACAAACGAGCAATAAGTGTATCCAGTGTTTTGTTTTCATCGTTGTATTTTTTTGATTGAACGCATCACAAAAATGAAACACTAACTTCAAATGCATGGTTAACAAGTGTTAACGTGTGTTAAGCGTCCAAAAACCTCAATTCATATTTATAGATTTGAACGATGGAGTCCAAAAAATACACGTATATCCTTTACTTGATTTTAGTTACCATTTTGGCAACTATTGCTATTCAGGTGTACTGGAATATAGGGAATTACAAAACCAACAAACAGACCTTAATCAATGAGGTTCAAAACAGTTTTGATAATAGTGTAGAGGCTTACTACGCCAACTTGGCAAAGACAGACTTTTTTACGTTTCTTGATAGGGATACTTTGAATTTTAAGAAAAAGGAAGGGTTCGTTAGTATCATTCAAAGTGACAGCATAATCAATATTGACATTAAGCAAGAAAAAGGGGAGGAAGCTATTCGACAGGTCCTTGAAGGACTGGATAGTGCTAAAATCAGAATCAAGCCTCGAAGACCATTACGACGGTTTGCCAGAATGCATTTTCTTCAGAAAAAGATGCGGGACAGTTCTGGGCCTTTTCGCAAGCTATTCAATCGATTGATTACCTCAGCTTCTAGTCAAAACTTGGATTTTAGCAAATTGGATAGTCTATTAAATCGCGATTTGATGCAAAAACAAGTGGAGTTGGCCTATGAACTGAATTACTTTGAAGATGACTCTTTAGTAAGTACTATTTCAAGGGGTCAAGCAAAAAGTTATCCGTTAACAGCAGTATCCAAATCAAACTACCTAGTTGACTTTCAGAAACTTGAACTCAACTATAATAACCCCGTTTTGGCTATACTTAAAAGAAGTCTTACTGGGATTGTCCTTTCGCTTCTGCTTTCAGGATGTATTATTTACAGTCTCTTTTATCTTTTGCGAACCATTAGAAAGCAAAAACAGCTATCAGAAATCAAGAATGACCTGATAAATAATATTACCCACGAGTTCAAAACGCCGATTGCCACGGTGTCCACCGCTATTGAGGGTATAAAAAACTTCAATGCACTCAATGATACTTCTAAAACTGAGAAATATCTGGATATTTCCCAGCAACAATTAAAGAAGCTGCATACCATGGTCGAAAAATTATTGGAAACTGCCACTTTGGATAGCGAGCGTTTGGTACTTGAAAAAGAACCTCATGACCTTGCTGTTTTAATCGGTTCAGTTGTAGATAGGTTTAAGCTTATGACGGAAAAGACCATTGTTTTTAAAAACAATTCCGAAAAGTTGGTGAAAGAAGTGGACCCTTTCCATTTTGAAAATGTCATCTCGAACATTTTGGATAATGCGATTAAATATGGCGGGGACCGTGTGGAAGTTTCCTTAGATTCAATACTGGATAAATCAGTGATTACGATTGCCGATAATGGAAAAGGGATTGGCAAAAAACAACAGGACAAAATATTTGATAAGTTTTATCGCGTACCTACTGGAAATCAACATGATGTAAAAGGCTTTGGAATTGGTCTTTTTTACGCTAAGAAAATAGTTGAGAAACATGCTGGAAATCTGACCTTGGTGCCAGACACTTCATATACTATATTCAAAATTGAGCTATGAGTAATCCCATTAAAATACTTTTAGCTGAAGATGAACCTGCTTTGGGACAAATTGTAAAGGAAAGCTTGGAAACGCGCAATTTTGAGGTGGTCTTATGTGAAGATGGCATTCAAGCCCATCAAAGTTACTTGGAAAATAAACCGGATATTCTGGTATTGGATGTGATGATGCCCAAAAAAGATGGCTTTACCCTGGCTGAGGAAATTAGAAAGGAAAATATCGACATTCCCATCATTTTCTTAACCGCAAAATCCCAAACCAAAGATGTGGTCCATGGTTTTCAATTGGGCGGTAATGATTACTTAAAAAAGCCTTTCAGTATGGAAGAGCTCATTGTCCGTATTCACGCCTTACTAAGCCGTTCTGCAAAAAAACAACAAGACAACCTGCAAATTGGAAGGTTCATTTTCAATTATACCAAGCAACTTTTGACCTTTGAAAATGAAGAACAAAAACTTACCCATAGGGAGGCAGAATTACTCTATCATCTTATAAAAAGGCAAAATGATGTTCTGGACCGCTCGGAAATATTGAAAAAACTATGGGGAGATGACGATTTTTTCAACGCTCGTAGCATGGATGTGTTTATCACCAAACTCAGAAAAAAGTTGAAAAAAGATGAAAACATACAGATAATCAACGTTCGCGGAATGGGCTATAAATTGATTTGTTGAGTTAAGCTTCATTTCATCTGAAATCTTTCCTCCAACTCAATATACTTTGTATATTGCGCCCTCCGTTTTATTTAAACACTACTTAAAATTAATCCAAAATGCACATTGCCGTAGCTGGAAATATTGGAGCAGGAAAGACCACTTTAACCAATTTATTATCAAAGCACTATAAATGGGATGCACATTTTGAAGATGTGGTGGACAATCCATACCTCGATGATTTTTACACCCAAATGGAGCGTTGGAGCTTTAATCTGCAAATCTATTTTTTGAACAGCCGGTATCGTCAGATTTTAAAAATCAGGGAAAGTGGTAAAAATGTCATTCAAGACCGAACTATTTACGAAGATGCCCATATTTTTGCGCCCAACCTTCATGCGATGGGCTTGATGACCAATCGTGACTTTGAGAACTACAAAAGTCTGTTTGAACTCATGGAAACTTTGGTGCAACCTCCTGATTTGCTTATCTATTTGCGAAGCTCAATTCCCAATTTGGTGAACCAAATTCACAAGCGTGGTAGAGAATATGAAAATACCATCTCCATTGATTACCTCAGCCGCTTGAATGAACGATACGAAGCTTGGGTGGACACCTATGAAAAGGGCAAGCTTCTTGTTTTCAACGTCGACAACCTAAATTTTGTGGATGACCCAGAAGATTTGGGGCAGGTTATCAACCGCATTGATGCAGAACTACACGGTTTATTTTAGATTTTTTTCCACTTAAGGTTTATTCACTGGTTCTACAGTAGCATTCCCTCATTTTAGTTTTCGCTGACTCTATATTTCCCATAAGTTCATCATCAGTAACAACAAAAATGATGTAGTATGGAAACTAAAAAGAACCGTGAGCTTCAACTGGAACGCAATTCCAGTCTCTATTTTGCCATTGGTTTGGCAGCTATTTTAGGATTGATTTACTTGGCTTTGGAATGGAAGACCTTTCATGAGCCGCCAGAATATGCACAAACTTTATTTAGCCCAGATGATATAACAGAAGTAGAACCTCCTGTTATTAAATTACCTCCTCCGCCTAAGCCGAAAATCCAAACGCCTCCAATTATTGAAATTGCTCCTGATGATGATGACATCGTGGAAACGATAATAGAATCCAACGAACCAGACCAGGACACCGAAATAGCGGATGTGAGTGATATCGAGGTAATTGATGATGACATTCCAGATGAAGTATCATTTATAGTAATTGAAGATGTCCCTGTTTTTCCAGGTTGTGAAAACGCCAATGACAAGCGTGCCTGCTTTCAAGAAATGATGCAAAAGCACATTCGTAAAAACTTTAGATATCCTGAATTGGCACAAGAAATGGGATTGCAAGGGAGGGTGAACGTGGTATTCACCATTCAGAAAGATGGAAGTATTGGAAATGTTCGTATGCGAGGGCCTCATCAACTTTTGGAACGGGAAGCGGAGCGGATAATCTCAAAACTTCCTCAGATGACTCCTGGTAAGCAGCGAGGTACTCCTGTTAAGGTTCCTTTTGCTATTCCCATCACTTTTCGACTTAATTAAAATCATAAAAAAACCACGCTTAAAGCGTGGTTTTTGTCTTTTAAATAAAAGGTAGGTTTACTCGTTTGCCTTCAAGGCTTTTTGTTCTTCAACCCATTTTTCTACCTCTTCTTTAGTCTCAGCAGAATAAGCAGAAACTGCTTTTTTCTTTTCTCCATTAACTTCACTTACGGTAGTCATAACAGCCTTAAAAGCACCATCAGCGGTATTGCTGATTTCAACTTTTATTTGTTTTTCTATCTCTTTGGATTCTTTCATGCCATCCGTGGTAATGGAAATAGTAGTACCATCTGCTTTTATCATACTTACTTCGTCAGCAGGCGAAAGACTAACCAAACTTGGAGCAATTACTAAGGCTACAACAGACATCAATTTCAATAAGATGTTCAAGGAAGGGCCTGAAGTATCTTTAAATGGGTCACCAACTGTATCCCCAACAACTGCAGCCTTGTGTGCATCAGAACCTTTGCGGCCTTCACTTTCAATAGTTTTCTTGGCGTTATCCCATGCACCTCCAGCATTGGACTGGAAGATAGCCATCAAAACACCGGCAGTAGTTACACCTGCCAATAGACCTCCTAACATTTCGGCACCCCCAATAAATCCGACAGCAACTGGCACGGCAATGGCTAAAAGACCCGGAAATACCATTTCCTTAATGGAAGCTGTGGTTGAAATCGCCACACACTTATCATATTCAGCAACACCATCGGCAGCATCAAAAGTAGCTCTTTGGGCATCGGTTGCTTTGGACATATCTGAATCAACAGCTCTCATCACTTCCAAAGCCGCTTTCAATTGAGGAATATCCCTAAACTGACGACGTACTTCTTCAATCATAGCCATGGCCGCTCTACCTACCGCGTTCATGGAAAGGGCAGAGAATACGAAAGGAAGCATACCTCCTATCAGCAAACCAGCCATAATATCAGGTTGAGAAACATCAATGGACTGAACACCTGCAGTTTTCATAAAGGCAGCAAACAATGCCAAGGCAGTCAATGCTGCAGAAGCAATAGCAAAACCTTTACCAATGGCAGCAGTTGTATTCCCTACCGCATCCAATTTATCAGTACGCTCACGAACTTCGCTTGGCAATTCAGCCATTTCAGCAATACCTCCAGCATTATCAGAAATAGGTCCATAAGCATCAACAGCTAACTGGATTCCCGTATTCGCCAACATTCCTACCGCAGCGATGGCAATTCCGTAAAGTCCTGCGAAATAGTGGGAAACCAAAATTGCAGCGGCTATCAAGATAATAGGAATAGCGGTTGACATCATTCCAACACCTAATCCTGCGATGATATTGGTTGCAGCACCAGTATCTGACTGACGTACTATTGAATTTACTGGTTTTGTTCCTGTACCTGTGTAGTATTCGGTTACCTTACCTACAGCAAGACCTGCAACCAAACCTGCGATTGTAGCCCAAAACACTCCCATAGAAGTGAACTCTTTTCCACCTTCTACCCAAGATTCAGGCAACATACCATTAATCAAGAAGTAGGAAGCTACCAACATTAAACCTGCAGAACCAAATTCTCCAATATTTAATGCGGTTTGTGGATTTCCACCATCCTTCACACGAACAAAGAAAGTACCTATAATAGACATTACGATTCCAACCGCAGCTAAGGCCAATGGTAAGTACACCGCGCCAAGTCCATCAAAAGCAGTTTGGAATTCAGGCAAGGTGGCAAAAACTGCACCCAATACCATGGTACCAATAATAGAACCAACATACGATTCAAAAAGGTCAGCACCCATACCGGCAACATCCCCTACGTTATCCCCTACGTTATCCGCAATAGTTGCTGGGTTCAAAGGGTGGTCTTCAGGAATACCAGCCTCTACTTTACCAACTAAATCCGCACCAACATCAGCAGCTTTGGTATAAATACCACCACCAACACGTGCAAAAAGTGCAATGGAAGAAGCTCCCAAGGAGAAACCAGAAAGTACATTTAATACTTCGCCAAGTTCCCAGCCTTGTCCACTGTAAATCATAAAAAGTCCACTAAGACCTAGAACTCCAAGTCCTACAACCCCAAGACCCATAACGGCACCACCAGCAAAAGCTACTTCCAAGGCTTTTCCTAGAGAGTTTCTAGCTGCGTTTGTGGTTCGGACATTCGCTTTAGTAGCGACTTTCATTCCGATAAATCCTGCCAAAGCAGAACAAATAGCACCTACAATAAAGGACACGGCAACCATTCCATTGGAACCTGTTTCGTTGCTCCCTTTAAAGAAAAGCAAAATGGCCACGGCCACTACGAAGATGCTCAATATCTTGTATTCTGCCTTTAAGAAAGACATGGCGCCGTCAGCAATGTTTTTGGCAATCCTTGCCATTTTTTCATCACCAACCTCTTGTTTTGAAACCCATACGTTTTTGATAAAAACATACAGCAGTGCCAAAACACCAAATACGGGCAGAAACTGAATCAATAAATCCATAGTTAATTAGTTATTTAAGAATTTTTTAATGGTGGCAAAAGTAGTAAAATACCCACTAATAAAAAAAGCGCTTTTGGGGTTCAAAAGCGCTTTTTTCAGCCGTTTATAGTATCTAAATTGTAAATGTCCTCTTCTTTTTGTGGTCGCTTTCTTCGTAGCGCTTCACACATTGGTGATAAATCTTTACAGCCTCATCCACATTACCCCATCCACCGGTGTCAACCTTCTTCTCTTCCAAGTCCTTATATACCTGAAAAAAGTGCTCGATTTCCTTTAAACGATGGGGGTTCAAATCACTAATATCTGTTCTTTTGCTCCAAATGGGATCATTTACCGGAACACAAATGATTTTTTCATCCGGTCCTTTTTCATCCGTCATATGAAAAACTCCAATAGGCTTTACTTCCATGACCACCATGGGATAAGTGGGCTCAGTTCCCAAAACAAGTACATCCAATGGGTCCTTATCCAAAGCTAGGGTCTCTGGAACAAAACCATAGTCCCCTGGATACATCATTGAAGAAAAAAGAGTTCTGTCAAAACGAATCTTGTTCAATACAAAATCATATTCGTACTTGTTTCGACTGCCTTTAGGGATTTCTATCAGAACATCAAAAGTTACTTGTTTCTTGGCCATATCATTTGTTTTTGCAAAAGTAGACAGTTTGCACAGACTTTAGTCCAATTTCCCCAATTCCAAGGTTAATTAAAATTTAAATCCGAAGGAACCTGTGATACCGAATCGTCGTGCATCCGGATTATCTAAATAATTTCCTCTGAAATTAAAATCGATACGCAGAATTTTGAAGATATTACCAATCCCAAAAGAATATTCCCAATAAATCTGTTCATCAGGGGCAAGGAGTGGAATATTCGAGGGTGCGTTCAGTGCTATATTCTCATCAGATATTTGACCCCAAGCGCCGCGCAGCCCTACTATTTCCCTTAAGTTGAGTTTTCGTAAAAGAGGAATTCTAGAAAACAACCTTCCGTTAAAATTGTGTTCCAAGTGCAAAGTGGCATAGGTATCAGTCACAAATTCATAAAAATCCAGGTTAGGAAAGGTGTTGTAAATGGAAAACAAGGTTTGGTTACCAGGTACTACACTCAATAAACTTAATGGAACTTCTCCGAAAGTCTTTCCCAATTCAATGGTACTGGTCAGCCTACCAAATCCACCGACCTGCCAAGGTTGGGTATATGAAAATTGAAGTTTTTCGTAATCAAAGTCACTTTGCAGAAAACCTTCTACCCCTTTAGTATAATTTAAAAGTAGCGTGCTGTGGTTATCATTTATATTGACCCTTTCCACACCATACCCAATAGTACGTTTGCCAGGGGTATAAATCAGGGTGGTATTCACATCAAACTGTTCCACTTCGGATGAAATACCCGTCGGGGAGGTTGGATCAATATAATCCAGATTAAAGGCTTCGGGCAAGGCTGAACTCAAGGTCCTAAAAGACCCTCCGACCCGTATTCGCAAATTGGTAACAGGTTCAATCTCAAAATTAAGGGTGGACAAGTTGATATTGGTCAATCTATCATTGGCTCCGACGGTAACCAGGGAAGAAGATGCAATACTACGCCCCAAAACGTCATTTGTACTGGTCAAACTGAGTCCCAATTGCTCAATATCCCGCCGGTTTCCTCCAGAGAGGATAAGCCTCGTTTTTCTATCCAATAAAAACTTCCCGGACAGACCATGTTTAAACTTTCTATCTGAAAAACCGTAGGCCATATACCCTTCCAATCGCCAGGTATCATTCTGCCCAAAGTAGGTCCGTGCCCCTGCCCTGACCCGATATCCTTCCGCATCGTTGAATCCAAACGTACTGTAAATATTACCGATATCCAGATTCCACTTATCGATTTCTATATATCCCGAACCCAATACACTTACAATATTATAATAGGTCTTGAACTTGGGTACTGTTTTAAGGGTATCCAAAAGTTTGAAAATTCCCGATTCATCCTCATTGAGCCTTTCCAAACGGGCGTTCTGCCAAAACACACTGTCCCTGGCAAAAACCCTAGGATCATATGGATCGGCAACCGCTTTGTAAAATGCTTCCCCTCGAGGTACATCAAACTCGTAATTATCGTACACCGTGGTACGTTTACCGTAAACCCCCCTTGATTTTTCTTTTTTGGAAAAACTGAAATCACTCAACATATAATCCCGTTTTAGCAGAAAAACAGAATCATTGACCACATCAAAGTCTTGTTCAATATAAACCTCCTTTACCCAATTTATATTGGCACTTTTAGTCACTTGAAGATTGATTTTTTTTATGGCGAAGGTGGTATCATTTACCCAAAAGTCTCCTTTAAACGTAAGCTCATTCTTCCTACGAGGATAGTAGATAATGTTGTAACACCACTTGTCATCAATAAAGGTACTATCTGAAAGTACGTAGTTATAGGTATCGACACCTGTTTTGGACAGTGGGCTGGTAAAGCTTTTATCGAAAAACTTAAGGTAATTATTATAAATGTCATAATCGGAATAGAGGTCCTCCACAAAAGCGGTAATCGCCTGATTTCCTTCAAAACCTGAATTTTTACTTCCCAAAACATCCTCTTTTTCCTTTTTAATTATGTTATCTCCGTATACTTTGGAAAAATTTTCATTTAGGAACAAAGGCAAGTAGGTTTTTCCCGTGATTCGCGAGGTATCCAAATCATCAAACACAAATTCCAGTCCTTTAAAAAGTCGGCTCTTGATTACATTACTATCTATGGTATTGAGGTCAAATTCAATCTTCTCGTACTTATCATATTTGTACTGTTTGAATTTACGAACCCCATTCTCCCTTTTTTTGGCCCATATCCTTTTAAGGATTTCTATTGCCGGGTTGTTCTTTTTGGATTGTTTTCCGGTATAAACCACTACCTCCCTAAGTTGTTCCGTAGATTCGGTCAATTGAATCTCCATATTGTAATTCACCTTTTGAGGAAGTTCAATTTCTGCAGTCTCGTATCCAATGAAAGATACCACCAGGGTGGTGTACGTATTATCAGATTCCATATAGAACCGTCCATTATCGTTGGTAATAGTACCTTCGGATGAATTTTTAAAAACCAAATTGGCAAAGGCAATTGGGGAGCCGGTATCATCTAATACGATACCCCCAACTTTGGTTTGGGAAGAGACTACAAAGCAAGAAACTGTGAAAATGAAGAAAAGGAACTTTCTCATGTTTTGATAGCTACGCCAATTGAAATCCTATTATAGATTAACAATTGTTTTTGGTCAATTTTGAATTAAGGTAATTTCTTATCAAAAACCATTCCTTTAAAAAAGCCTCATCAACCTAAAGGTCGATGAGGCTAATATACCGTACAAATATACGGTAGTTATTATTCCTTTTATTTATATAACACTTTCTTAACAGCCTTTATAACATCTTGGGCGTTAGGCAACCATTCAGCTAACAAAACTGGGGAGTATGGAGCAGGGGTATCTGCGGTATTCAATTTTACAATGGGAGCATCCAAATAGTCGAATGCCTTGTCTTGAACATGGTATATAATTTCAGTGGCAACATTACCGAAAGGCCAGGCCTCTTCCAAAATAACCATGCGATTGGTCTTCTTAACCGAGTTCAAAATGGCATTGTGGTCCATAGGTCTCACTGTGCGTAAATCAATAATTTCACAGCTAATACCTTCTTTTTCCAGTTCATCTGCCGCTTTGTAGGCTTCTTTGATAATTTTTCCAAAGGAAACAATGGTCACATCTGTTCCTTCCCTTTTAATATCAGCAACGCCTAATGGAATGGTGTATTCACCTTCTGGAACCTCCCCTTTATCACCATACATCTGCTCAGATTCCATAAAAATTACGGGATCATCATCACGAATTGCCGATTTCAAAAGACCTTTTGCATCTGCTGGATTGGAAGGCACCACCACTTTTAACCCTGGGCAATTGGCGTACCAGCTCTCGAAAGCCTGTGAGTGTGTAGCCGCTAGCTGACCTGCTGAAGCCGTTGGGCCTCGAAATACTATAGGGCAGGGAAACTGTCCTGCGGACATTTGTCTGATTTTAGCTGCGTTGTTTATGATTTGGTCAATTCCAACCAGCGAGAAGTTAAAGGTCATAAACTCAATAATAGGTCGGTTTCCTATCATGGCAGAACCAACGCCTATACCGGCAAAACCTAGCTCAGAAATTGGTGTATCCAAAACTCGTTCCGGGCCAAATTCATCCAACATGCCTTTGGAAGCCTTGTAGGCTCCATTGTATTCAGCAACTTCTTCTCCCATCAAGTAAATGGTATCGTCTCTTCGCATTTCCTCGGACATGGCCTCAGCAATGGCTTCTCTGAATTGTAATGTTTTCATTGAGTAGTTTGAAAGGTTTAAAACTGCTTTTCTACTTAAAAAGGCAAGCAAAAATAGGAAATAATACAAGAAGAACCATCCTTCTAAAAACTAAAAAAAAGAACAAAATTTATTATGCATGCATAATAAATTTCGGATTTTATGGCTATCTTTGAAGGGTTAAAATGTAAAAGTATTATGAAGATTTTAGTTTGCATTAGCAACGTACCGGATACTACATCCAAAATCAACTTCACCGAGGGTGATACCAAGTTTGACACGAACGGTGTACAATTCGTTATCAACCCCAATGATGAATTTGGCCTAACCCGTGCCATGTGGTTCAAAGAAAAGCAAGGAGCAGCGGTTCATGTGGCTACTGTGGGCGGACCCCAAACCGAGCCTACCATACGAAAAGCTTTGGCAATTGGTGCTGACGAAGCCATTCGCATCAATGCGGAACCTACAGATGGTTTCTTTGTAGCCCGTCAATTGGCCGAAGTGGTCAAAAACGGAGAATATGACCTTATCATTGCAGGAAGGGAGTCCATAGATTATAATGGTGGTATGGTTCCTGGTATTCTGGCTACTCTTTTAGATATGAACTTCGTAAATACCTGCATTGGACTGGAGGTTGATGATAACAGTGCTACTGCCCTACGCGAAATTGATGGAGGAAAGGAAAAAATCAGCACTTCACTTCCTCTAGTGATTGGTGGACAAAAAGGACTTGTTGAGGAAAGTGATCTTCGTATCCCTAATATGAGAGGTATAATGATGGCTCGTAAAAAGGCACTAAATGTGGTTGACCCTGTTGACGGACCTTCTCCAACACAAGATCAAAAATTTGAAAAGCCTGCCGCTAAAGGCCCAGTTAAGTTGGTAGACGCAGAGAATGTTGAAGAATTGGTCAACCTATTACATAACGAAGCAAAAGTTATTTAATCCAAAAGAATTATGTCAGTACTCGTATATACAGAATCCGATAAAGGAAAATTCAAAAAAAATGCATTCGAGGTAGCTTCCTACGCTTATGCGGTAGCCCAACAATTGGGAGAAACCGTTACGGCCGTTGCCATTAATGCTGAAAATTCGGAATCTTTAGGAACCTATGGAGTTTCTAAGGTTTTAAGCGTATCCAATCCTGATTTGGACACCTTCAATGCCAAAGCCTATGCCAGTGTTGTTGCCCAAGCCGCGGAAGCGGAAGGCGCAAAAGTGGTTATTGTGAGCTCAAGCGCAGACACTAAATTCCTAACCCCCATTGTAACAGCCAAACTAAATGCTGGATATGTTCCCAATGTGGTGGCTGCGCCTGAAAGCACTTCACCGTTTGTTGTTAAAAGAACTGCTTTTAGTAACAAAGGATTTGCTTTCACAGCCATTGAGGCTGAAACCAAAATTATTGGAGTGTCCAATAATGCTTTTGGTACTGTGGAAAATGCTACCTCTGCTTCAGTTGAGACATTTGCACCAGCATTGGGAGATTCTGATTTTACTACCAAATCCATTGAAGTGGACAAAGTAGTGGGAAAAGCTACAATCGCCGATGCCGATGTGGTGGTTTCCGGGGGTCGAGGGTTAAAAGGACCAGAAAACTGGGGCATGATTGAAGAATTGGCTGATGTATTGGGTGCAGCAACCGCTTGTTCCAAGCCAGTTTCCGATTTGGGATGGCGTTCACATGGCGAGCACGTAGGCCAAACTGGAAAACCCGTAGCAAGTAACTTATATATTGCTATTGGTATCTCTGGAGCTATTCAACATTTGGCTGGGGTTAGCGCCTCCAAAACCAAGGTGGTCATCAACAATGACCCAGAGGCTCCTTTCTTTAAAGCGGCCGATTATGGTATTGTGGGTGATGCTTTTGAAGTCGTTCCAAAACTCATCGAAAAATTAAAGGAATTTAAAGCCCAAAACGCTTAAATTTTGTTAATTTGCCCACTTGAAGGGGCTGTTCAGATAATGGGTTGTGCCACTTATTTGAACAGCCTTTTTTGGTTTTAGGAGGAGAATATGAGCTTAGTACGGTTAAAAATAAAGGGGATATCTTACAGCCAAACCCAAAATGGTGCATATGCCCTTATTTTAAATGAGGTGGATGGGGATAGAAAACTACCTATCGTAATTGGGGCTTTTGAAGCACAATCCATTGCCATAGCTTTGGAGAAGGAAATCAAACCACCTAGACCGCTTACGCACGATCTTTTTAAGAATTTTTCCGACCGTTTCCAGATTATTATCAAGCAAGTCATTATCCATAAACTAGTGGATGGTGTTTTCTATTCAAGCATCATTTGCGAAAGAGATAAGGTTGAGGAAATCATTGATGCACGAACTAGCGATGCGATTGCTCTGGCCCTACGTTTTGACGCTCCCATTTTTACTTACAAAAATATTTTGGACAAAGCGGGTATCTTCTTGAAATTTTCCAACAAAGAAGAAGATGAAAATGATGATGACAGCATTGTTGTGGATGAAATACTCCAGGAAGGCGAAACTGTAGAAATTGAGTCTGGAGCCGCTTCCCAAGGGTATCGAGAACTCACTTTGGAAGAATTGCATAAAGAATTGGACAAGGCCGTAGCCAATGAAGACTACGAAAAGGCGGCAAAAATTCGGGACGAAATCTCCAAGCGTAAATAAAGTATACCATATGGGTAAACACTACAAAGGTTTTTTGATACTCCTGTTTTTGATATGTGCCCATAGCTTTGGACAAAATTCCCTTCCCGTAGATTCTCTGAATCTAGCAGTAGACACCACCATCATTGATGATTTATCGGTCAAGGAAACTCCGGAATTGGTGCCCAACCAAGGGTTTTCCATCAACAGTTTGTGGCGCGGGGCATTGGGTATGGCAGTTTTGGTATTGATTTCATTCCTTTTTAGCTCAAACCGAAGAGCCATCAACTGGAAAACAGTTGGAATTGGTTTGGGCCTGCAACTCTTAATAGCCATAGGAGTGCTCAAAGTTCCTTTGGTTAAATTGATTTTTGAAAAAATAGGAGAGGTCTTCGTAAGTATTCTCGACTTTACCCGAGCTGGAAGCAAATTCCTTTTTGAAGGCTTGGTAGTGGACATGGACACTTTTGGGTTCATTTTTGCATTTCAGGTATTACCCACAATCATCTTTTTCTCGGCACTGACCTCGGTACTGTTCTATTTGGGTATTATCCAAAAAGTGGTGCGCGCCCTAGCTTGGTTGCTTACTAAATCCCTAGGTATTTCCGGGGCCGAAAGCCTTTCCATAGCAGGAAACATCTTTTTAGGACAAACCGAAGCTCCATTGCTGATTAAGGCCTATTTAGAAAAAATGAATAAGTCCGAAATCCTTTTGGTGATGATTGGAGGCATGGCAACCGTAGCAGGTGCCGTGCTTGCGGCTTATATCGGATTTTTAGGCGGAGACGACCCAGCTTTACGATTAGTCTTTGCCAAACACCTTTTGGCTGCTTCCGTCATGGCGGCTCCAGGCGCTATTGTGGTCTCCAAGATTCTATACCCACAAACCGAAAAAGTCAATACTGATGTTCGCGTCTCCTCGGAAAAAATTGGAGCCAACATACTGGATGCTATTGCCAATGGTACAACGGAAGGTTTAAAGTTGGCCATGAATGTAGGGGCCATGCTCCTTGTTTTTGTGGCTTTTATTGCTATGATCAATGGAATTTTGGGCTGGGTGGGCGATTTGACCACCTTGAACAATTGGATTGCGGCCAACTCTCCCTATGATAGCTTTTCCCTTGAAGCCATTTTGGGAACCGTTTTCGCTCCACTAATGTGGTTGATTGGAGTAAACGGGGATGACATTATGTTGATGGGGCAGCTTCTAGGTATCAAATTAGCTGCCAGTGAGTTTATTGGGTATATCCAATTGGCGGAATTAAAAACTATGACCAATACCTTGCATTTCACCTATAACAAATCCGTAATTATGGCCACTTATATGCTCTGCGGATTTGCCAACTTCGCTTCTATTGGAATTCAGATTGGCGGTATTGGTTCCTTGGCTCCTGGTCAGCGCAAAACCCTATCCGAATTTGGGATGAAAGCAGTGCTAGGTGGGTCTTTGGCCTCTTTGCTTTCCGCTACCATTGCGGGAATGATTCTCGGGTAAACGGGGTTAAGGTCTTTTGGTTAAAGGTAAAAGTTTAGTATCTGAGTAAATTAGTAGCAACAACCTCGAAATGAAAAATCAGTTGAACAATGAGGAATTTTCGAGAGTTGGAGGTTTGGAAGGATGCCAGAAAGTTGGTCAAAGAGATTTATGTTTTGACCGAACAATTGCCTGAAACTGAAAAATTCGGATTGACTTCCCAAATGCAAAGATGTGTCGTTTCCATCACCGCAAATATCGCTGAAGGATGTGCAAAATATTCACAAAAAGAATTTGTGCGTTTTCTACAAATTGGATTAGGGTCATCCTATGAACTGGAAACTCACCTCATCATTTGCGCTGATTTACAATTCATTAGAAACACTTCTTCCACTCAAACTATTGAAAAAGTCCAGCTGTTGCAGCGCCGTTTGGCATCGTTGATAAAATATTATAATAAGTAGCCCATCCTGTTGACCTTTTGCTTGTACCTTTTTTACCTTTACCCTTACGATGAAACAATACCACGACCTACTCGAACATGTACTCGAACATGGAAATGCCAAAGGTGACCGCACCGGAACGGGAACACTAAGTGTTTTTGGTTATCAAATGCGGTTTGACCTTGCCGAAGGTTTCCCCATGGTCACCACAAAAAAATTGCACCTCAAGTCCATTATTTATGAACTGTTATGGTTTTTGAATGGCGATACCAATGTAAAATACTTACAGGAAAATGGTGTACGCATTTGGAACGAGTGGGCCGACGAAAATGGTGATTTAGGTCCAGTGTATGGCCATCAATGGCGTAATTGGAATTCTGAAGAGATTGATCAGATAAAAGAGGTAATCCATACCCTAAAACACAATCCGAACAGTCGACGTATGTTGGTTTCGGCCTGGAACCCCAGTGTGTTGCCGGATACTTCCGTTTCATTTTCTGAAAACGTAGCCAATGGAAAAGCCGCACTTCCACCTTGTCATGCTTTTTTCCAATTTTATGTAGCGGATGGCAAACTTTCCTGCCAACTCTATCAACGCAGTGCCGACATCTTTTTGGGAGTACCCTTTAATATTGCTTCCTATGCATTATTCACCCTAATGATGGCTCAAGTATGCGGTTATGAACCTGGTGAGTTTGTACACACCTTTGGTGATGCCCATATTTATGATAATCATAGGGAACAAGTAGAACTGCAACTGAGCCGTGATATCCGTCCCTTGCCCACCATGCGATTGAATCCCGAGGTAAAGAACATTTTTGACTTTACTTTTGACGATTTTCAATTGCTAAACTATGACCCCCATCCGCATATAAAAGGGGTTGTGGCCGTATAGGAATTTCCTGTTTTTGTACTATTTTAGGGGTGTATGGATGTAATTTTCATTCATATAAATAGACTTAAAGCTTTAATGCGTTCTTTGATTGACTTTTTTACTAAAAATTTCAACCTATCCAATTTTTGGGTAAGCAACGGTATTTCCCTGGTCATTATCGCCGTGGTAGTAAATCATTTGGGTCAACCGGAAAGTTTTCCATTCGACGAGTCCTATAAATTTCCTTGGATTCCCATTCTTGTTTCCATCGTACTGGGTGCCGCAATCATTGGCATTGCCAAATTGAATTTTGACTACTTCAAAAAAAAGTACTTTCTCCAAGAGATTAATCTGCGTTTACTGTTACGTTTTTTATTCTCCACCTTGGGCTACTTATCTATTTTTTATGGCCTATTTTATCTGGTTGTTATTGGAATTGTAAATGGTACAGAAGGATATAGTCTGTATTATTTCCTTACCGGATTTTGCGTAACCTTACTGATTAGTGTTATCGCTATTGCCATTTTATTCGCAAAAGAACTCTACCAACTGTATAGGTTCTCATCCATAGAGGGCAAACTCAAGGTAGCGCATGGAGGCAAAATTACCCTGGTCGGTTTTGAAGAAATTGCTTTTGTCTACACCGAGAACAAAATCGCTTACATTGTAAAAACCGATGGCACTACGGTATTCACAGATTTTACGCTAAACGAAATCGAAGAAAAAATCAATGCGCATAGTTTTTATCGAGCCAACCGTCAAACCATTCTCCATGCCTCGGCCATTGAACAAGTGCAAGCTGTGGAAAACGGCAAGCTATCCGTGCGGCTCAAATCGGACCTATCCCAGGAAAGAGCACAAGAAATCAACATAAGCCGGTATAAAAGGCAGGAATTTCTTAATTGGTTCGAAAACAAACTGTAATATCCGCCGACCATTCAGGTATTTCTTTGCTACCATTCAGGGAAAAAGCACTTACCATTCAGTTATTTCTTTGATACCATTCAGGTAAAAACCCAGTATTTCTTAGGGTCCCATCAGCTTCTCCATCATTTCTTTGTTCCAAACTTTAAAATCAAAAAATGATGAAAACAAACGTTTTAAAATCCACACTCACGCCCATAGTGGCCATTCTTTTATGCGTTGCCCTCTATCTATTGGGGTATTTTCAGGTGATATTTGCCGCCATTATCGTAATTATCGCCAGCCGAATCGAATATGGCAAACAACTCTTCGCTTCATTAGGTTTCCAGCGCCATCGATTCAAAGCCCGAGACCTTCTTGTTGTAGCCCCTTTGGTAGCTGCGGTTATGTTTGCCCTATATCTGTACGTACTGATACCCGGAGTCACCTATCTTACTGGACAACCCATAGATTTTTCTGCGTTTAAAGTCTATGAGGGCAACCTACCTGCTATTATGGGCCTTTTTGTGTATATCTGGGCTTCGGCTGCTTTTGGAGAAGAAATCTTGTTCCGCGGGTATCTGATGCGGCAGTTTGTCAAGTTCTTTGGGGATAGCAGAATAGCCTTAATACTGAACATTATCCTCTTGTCAGCTGTTTTTGGATGGATACACGCCTACCAGGGCATAACCGGCCAGATAATCACAGGCATCATATCCGTCATCACGGCCACTATTTTCTATTTCCGTAAATACGACCTTTGGTTCTGTATTGCCCTACACGGTTTTTTTGATACCATTGCCTTGGTATTTATGTATTATGGGATTCAGTAGTTTAGAAGTTGGTGTTTTTGTGATACCTTAGAGGGTATGTGATTGTATTTTACACCTAATAAAACAAGTTAGCTGCTAGTTGAAATGACGAAAACCAAAAAAAATACAGAAATACCATTTAACGAAGAATTTTGTACTCGATTAGAATTTAGACTTTGTAAAGAGTTTTCCGATTCCAATGATTCTAAATTAAAAGGGTTTTGGTGTGATGGAGTTTCGTGGCTTCCAACGGATAATCAATTGACTAGAAAGCATGTAAACGACAAACGGATAATCATAACAAAAGCTTGGATTGGAAAAAGCGGACAAGACGTTTATCAAGCAACAATCCATTTTGGCAAAAAATCATTGAGCAACTACGCAAAAGGAAAAGAATTAACTGAATGTATTCCAGAATTAGATTCCGAAACAGATTGGATTGAAATTGACATTGAAGGAAAAACAATTGATATAAGACTTAAATGACTGAAAAGGAATTACAAGAAATAGAAGACAGATGTAACAATGCGACCAAAGGACCTTGGAAGTCAATGATTGAAGGAAGAGACCATACAAGTGGGGATAGTTTTATAATGACTGGTGGAGAGGATATTTATATTTCGAATCCACTTTTTGACAATAATCAAGATTTTATTGCAAACGCAAAACAAGATATTCCGAAATTAATTGCGGAAATAAGAAAACTAAAAAAAGCCAGTAGCTAACAATGGCTATAATGCATTATGGTTTTATCCAAATTTAAGGGACTAAGGCCGATTTTCATTTAAATGAATAATACCCAATTAAGAGAATGATTGAGGCAATAAACAAAGCATGGAATTGGAAAGGAATTAATGCTACTGAAGTAGTTCGGGTAAATGACTTCGGAAATGTGATTTTCAAAACTGACAAAAACGAATATTGGAGAATTTGTCCTGAAGAAATTAGTTGTGAAAAAATTGCGGAATCAGAATCTATGTTTAATCGACTTTTAGTCAAATCAGAGTTTATCCAAGATTGGGAAATGACAAGACTTGTGGAGATTGCGAAATCGCAACTTGGTGGATTAACCAAAAACGAAAAATACTGTTTAAAAGTTCCTGCAATTATTGGTGGAGAATATACCAAATCAAATATTGGAAAAGTAAGTTTCATTGAACTGATTTCTTTTAGTGGAAGTTTAGGATATAAAATCAAGGATTTAAAAGATGGACAGAAAATAAAAGTTAACATAAAAAATTTAGGTATAGAAAAACATTCCTAAAAACTCACTCCCTCAAAACCCCAACCACATCCCGTAGCGCAGCCACTACGTTTTGCACCTCCCTTTTGGTAAAGGCATTATCCTCTAGATAAAACAACATTTCTACCGTTAAATCTAATTGCTGGGCGAGAGCCTCAGGAGTTCCGTAGGTGTCTTCAATTAAATCATTTAATCTGTTTATTTGATTTTTGTTCATTCGATAGTCCTATATATCGGACTATAAATGTAAATAAATTTTGGGATTTTAGCATCATGACCAGAATAAGAGATGAAAATTATCTCATAGCCCTTGGTAAGCGCATAAACGAAATCCGAAAACAAAAGGGTATTTCTACATATGAACTTGCTCTCTCATCTAATGTTTCTCGCAGTCAAATCAACGCAATCGAAAGAGGTCAAATCAACACTACCATTAGTACCATAAAAGCCCTTGCTACTGCACTCGATATTGAACTTAAAGAGCTATTCGATTTTTAGTACTTTTCAAATATGAAACAGCTCTATTCCATCCTTTGTATTCTGTTTGTTTGCAGTTGTTCCCCAAAACCCGATGAAAGTAAAGAAGAGAGCGCACCTGTTCAAAAAATAGTGGACCTGTCCCACGATTATTCCAAAGAGACCGTCTATTGGGTCACTGCCAAGGAATTTGAACTGGACACCGTTTTTGAAGGACAGACCGAAAAAGGGTACTATTATTCTGCATACAATATTGCTACGGCCGAGCACGGCGGTACGCACATTGATGCACCCATTCATTTTGCAGCAGGCAAACAAACGGTGGATCAAATCCCACTGGAACGTTTGGTCGGTCATGCCATAAAAATTGATGTTTCAGACAAAGCAATGGACAACCCCGATTATTTAATCAGCGTACAGGATTTTTTGGACTGGGAAGTAGAACAAAAACTTGAAGTTCCGGATGGTTCTATTGTGCTACTCCAAACCGGTTTTTCAACATACTACCCCGACAAAGTGAGATATATGGGTACTGCCCTAAGGGGTAACGCTGCTATAAAATTGATGCATTTCCCAGGTTTATCCCCAGAAGCGGCAGAATGGCTGGTCAACAACCGAAACATCAGTGCTATTGGATTGGATACCCCAAGTATAGATTATGGCCAATCCCAATTTTTTAAAAGTCATGTGATTTTGCTTTCACACAACATTCCTGCCTTTGAAAACTTGACCAACTTGGACCAATTGCCCAAAACAGGTTTTGAAGTTGTAGCGCTTCCCATGAAAATAAAAGGAGGTAGTGGCGCTCCTCTTCGGATTATCGCCCTAGTGACCGAATAGCTCAATCTAAATTGAGTGTAAAAATTTCGCTGATTGCCTTCCCGTCTTCGGTAATGCCTTCTACTCGGATATGGTAACTTTTAGCATCCGAGGTTCCAGCACAAAAACGCAAAGTCTTATGCTTGGCTCCTATAATGCGCACATTAGGTTCCCAAAACACGGTTTTATTGCCTCCAATAGTCTCTGTGGTCGGACACGGGACCACTTCAAACGACCTTGCTCTATCAAAACCAGGCTGTGTAAAGGTCAGCATATGGGGTGATGCTCTATTTCCATTGCCAATATCCCCTTGACCACCGGCATAATCCAGTCCCGTCCCCCTTCGGGTGTATACCGCGATGGCCCCATTGGCGCCTCTCACTCCATAAATGGAAGCATCCGCACCTTTCAAGACATCTATAAACATCACATCTAGGCTATTCATGAATTTTATTGCATCCAAAGGAACCTGCACACCATCAATCAAATAGATGGGTTCTGTGGGCAAAAGGATACTGTTTACGCCATATCGAATTCGTACCGTTTCACCTCCTATAGGACCTTTAACTTGCACCCCGGGAAGGGTTCTAAACAAATCCAGTACATTTCGAATTCCAGTATAGGGCAACGAGTCTGCAAAAACCCGAAAACTGGGTCGATTGTACAGGGTGATTTTTTTGATTTGTTCCGCAATCAACTCCTTTTGGGTCAACTTTTTTTCGGTCACTACCACCTCCTCCAGCTTCGTAATGTCTTTCCCGATTTCAAAATCATAATCCCCAGAGGCATACCTTTTTGGTTTTATGCCAGATACGATTTCTTTAGCAACCTCTCCTTCTGTTCCCAAGGTGACATTTTTAGCGAGTTTTGCGGGAAATTCAAAAGGGCCATCCTCTTCAAGTTCAAGCAGAACTTTCCGCCTTTCTGATTTATTCCTTGCGTTCAGTTTGGAGGCTTTCAATACTATGGTTAGGCTATCAGTAAAATCAAAGGGGCCAAACTTGAATCTTCCCTCTGAATCTGTCCTTTCTTGTGTCTGATAAACATCGGCACCCAAAATATTCAAGGAGACCATAGCGGGAACAAGTTGTGAAGTATTTGATGTCGCGGTTACGGTCCCGTTTAGGACTATCCCTTTTTCTGGGGCAATATAGCTATCGATGGGCCTTTCATGGACCCAATTTTTCCATGAGAATCTTTTCCAACTACTACAAAGTAAGAGGACATCCAAAGTTTTTCTTCTTTTAATTGGATGGGTTTCCGCAAGAATCTCAAAGGCAAGGGGTTCATACCCCAAATCGGAATGTATGGTAAGCCAATCCTTTATGTTAGGGTCGAAGTCATTTTTTTTGCTTCCTTCGTTGTTCTCCCAAACACTAATTGAAAAATCGCCGGCGGTATAAGCTCCATCAGAGCCGGAAAGCGTGAATTGAAGATCCACTTCCCCGTTTTCAGAAGGCTTTTGACTCATAAAGTTAAGCTTTGGAGCGTTTCCGGTATTTTCAACATGCACCAAACGTTCACATAGGGGTTCTCCCTTTTCACTGAAAAGCGTAAAATGGGCTATACCATCATTTAATGGGTCTAATGGAATTCTGATGTTATATTCCGAATTGTGCATCTGGGTTGCTCTGAACCATAAAAACCTTTCCCCACGCATATGGCCTACCAATACGGTTCCTTTCAAACCATTGGGTTGATTGGTCTTGGCAGATATAATCAGTTGCGGTCCCAAGTTTTCAATCTGAAGGGTATATCCCATATCATGAATTGTGGGAAGCGGGTATTTTCTACCTTCAGAATCTGATTTGGTCCCAACAAAATAAGTGTTGCCTTCTCTAGGGATGAAAGTACATTTGCCCAAGCCATAGTCCCCAGTATCGAAGCTGGTTATCACCTCATCATCACCATCAATAATCTCTCCCTTTGTGGAAACCGGATTGCCGAAGCGGTCCGTTATTTTAATCCCAATTGTCCCTTTTATCCCATATACCAGATTCCCCCCTTCTGCATGAACTGACACCTGCAGGTCACTTGATTGGGTTGTTTCATCAACATTGGCTATCCCTGAATTTCCTATAACTAATTGCTGTTCAAAATAAAAAGGTTCTAGGTCATTCAACATGTATTTTGAGCATGCCCGAATGGTATAAGTCCCTACAGCAATGTCTCTGGGAATATCAAAACTTATCTCTGCCCCAAATTCATACCTAAAAACTCTTTTCTTGGATATGATATTCCTATTTGGGCCCAATATCTCGAAGTAGAAGATATTGCTATTTGTCCCCTTTTTATGGGTTATTCCATCTAAAATGTAGGCTTTGGCCCAGATGGTCTCCCCTGGGCTGTATACTTTTTTATCCGTGTGAACATAGATTTTTTCTGGAGTCCATATTTTCCCATAAGCGCCCAAAGATTTATAAATATTAGCCATCTCCTGATTGCTTTCTTGGGCAGTCATTTTAAAGAAAAGGAGAAAACAGAGTAAGGGTAAAAAAAAGGATGTGTTCTTTTCTAGCATTTTGGGAAGGCCATAGGTATCCTTCCTAATTTAACCATAAGGTATTTTTAATTTGGAAACACCGATAAGATGTATCTTGTTATCCTACCTAGTGTTTTTCCCAAACTGGTCTATCATTAAATTAAAACACCCGAACTTTCGTCCGGGTGCTTTCTGAGTTAGTCAGCCAAATCAAATACTATAAAGTATTTTACGTTTAATTCTTTTCTAATGTTCGGCTTCCCGCGTTACGCCAATTGAATTGGAAACCGCGTAGAAACCTTCCAGTCCTGAAAGTAGGTTGTCGCCTTGTTCGAGGCCTTGCAATCCTTCTTCATAGGTAATGTGCCAAATGAGGCATATACCAGCACCAGCTTTATCAAAATCAACACCCTCCACCGCTTCTAGTGTTGGGGGTAGTCCCAATATTGTATTTTTGTCATCCGTGATTACCCATCTTTGGATGCTTCCATTCAATTTTGAGTTGTCCAAGGTTAAGCCGCTTACCATATCTGGTTTTCCGTCTACCTTAAAAGTAAAAGGCCCGCCACTAATTTTTCCTGCATGCAATGGATTGCGGTTTACCACCACAAAATTGGACAATGCAAAGTTACCGGATAAGTCGTTGAGGTTTTCGCCACCTTTCAATCCCGCAAGGTCGCCCCTGTAAGTTACGTGAAAAATATAACATGAACCAACTCCAGCGGCAATAAAATCAATGCTTTTAACACCATTCAGCTCAACAAAGGTTTCGTCCATTTAACTCCTATTGCAGGCAACAACATTTTCAGTTAAGGATTCCGCTTTTTTTGTTGAAATACAAAGGAATACAGGATTCATTGCAGAAGTATCACATAAAAATCATTATTCATTACCCGTTCATTTCCAGGGTTTTACTATAAAAAAGGGTGCTATTTGTAAAGATTTTACCGAAAAACGGACTGTTAAAGGAGTGTCTTGTCAAAAAAACCGTGTTGATCGGTGAACTTTTCGTGATACTTTACCACGTAATTCGTTGCACATGAAAAAAGTATTGATTGTTGAGGATGATGCCGAGATTATCCATCTTTTGGAAATTCACTTAAGGGATTTGGGCTGTAAAGTATTGACCAGCTCCAACGGCGCCGAAGGACTAAGAAAGGCCATTAATGAAAATCCAGATTTGATAATCCTGGATGTGATGTTGCCTGAAATGGACGGAATTGAAGTGTGCCAGAAAGTTAGGGCCAACAATATCACCTCTCCCATTATGATGCTTACCGCACGTTCAGAAGAAATTGATAAAGTCCTGGGGCTGGAAGTTGGGGCAGATGATTACCTAACCAAACCCTTCAGCGTTCGTGAGTTTTTAGCGCGGGTCAAAGCTATTTTCAGAAGGCAAAAAATGGGGGATAGTACTACAACGCCAGAGCAAAATCCAAAACTTATGGAGTTTGATTCCCTTTCCATCAATATCGAAATGCGCAAGGTGCTAGTGGAGGGTAAGAAGATTGAACTTTCTCCAAAGGAATTTGAACTTTTGGTGCTTCTTTCTTCTAATCCCGGCAAAAGCTATGATCGGACCCAATTGCTCAACATGATTTGGGGGTACGATTTTAAAGGGTACGAACACACGGTCAATTCCCACATTAATCGGCTAAGGTCAAAAATAGAACCGGACATGAGCCACCCTAAATTTATTCTTACGACTTGGGGTGTGGGCTATAAGTTTAACGAAGAGCTGGTAGAAGGTTAAAAACAGTTTATGAAAAACAACATCCTAACCACAAGATTTGTCATCAAATTATCGCTTTCCTTTTTGGCGATTCTTTTGTTGGCGGGAATTGGGTACACCATAACCTCCATCTATCTTTCCAACAAATATTTTTACGAGACCACACAGCGACTTCATGCCAATTTGGCCAAGGACCTTATTGAAGAAAAGTTCAAGAACAATCGCCCATTTACGGACTCTGGGGAGGTCAATAAAGCGCTTTTTGGAGATATTATGCACGACATGATGGCCGTGAACCGAGCCATTGAGGTCTATCTTTTGGACATGGATGGAAATGTGCAGTATTCTGTGGTTTTAGACCATGATGCTCCAGAAACACAACAGAAAAAGGTAAATCTCGAACCCATTCAAAAGTTTATTGAAGAGAATGGCTCTACCTATACTTTAGGAGATAACCCCAAAGATCTTACCCAGCAAACTATTTTCTCCGCTGCCAAGTTTAACTCGGAGGGTCAGGAGGGGTACGTTTATATTGTTTTGGCCGGGGAGGATTTTTTAGCAACTCGCAATGATTTGTTCAGCAGCTATTTTATTCGCTTGGGGCTTGGGGGTTCACTGCTGACCTTAGTCTTTGCCACACTGATTGGTGTTTTGGCCATTTGGTACCTCACTCGAAGTCTACGAAAGATAATTTACGCTGCCAAGCGTTTTCAACAAGGGGATTTGCAGTACCGGATTGAAAATGCGGAACAAACTGATTTAGCCAACGTTGCAACCACCTATAACAATATGGCCGACACCATTCTTTCCGATATTGAAAAACTAAAATCCGTTGAGCAACTGCGTCGAGAACTCATAGCCAACATTTCCCATGACCTTCGAACGCCTTTAGCCATCATCCAAGGGTATATCGAAACCCTGCACATGAAAGATTCCGAGCTTTCCCAAGAAGAGCGCAACGAATATCTACAACGGGTTACTAACAGTAGCGAGCGACTTTCCAAACTGGTCTCCCAGCTTTTTGAGTATTCTAAATTGGAAGCCAATCAGATAGAGCCGGAAAAAGAACCCTTTTTGATAAGTGAACTCGCCAATGACATTCATAGAAATTATATGATTTTGGCCGAGCAAAAAAACATAGACCTTAAGCTGTCCATGAAAGAAAATATCCCCTTGGTCTTTGCTGATATTTCCCTGGTGGAACGGGCCATTCAGAACCTAATGGATAATGCACTGAAATTTACGCCCGAAGGTGGCGAAGTCACCATTAAAATCGAAGTTGAGAAACAAAACGTAGAAGTTATTATCCAAGATTCTGGTCCAGGTATCAAAAAAGAAAACCAAAGTTTGATTTTTGAACGCTATCGCCAAACCAAAACAGGTTCGCAAAAAGAAGGTGCCGGACTTGGATTGGCCATTGTTCGAAAAATTATGGAAATTCATGATTCCAGAGTTAAGGTGTTCAGCGAGCCAAAAAAGGGTACGGCTTTCAGTTTTAGCCTCCCGGTTTACAGTATGGGCTAACCCGATTATTCCTTATCTTTAAAGAGTAAAATCTTTTTATGATTCTAACCGATTCGTTGTTGGATTTCTTTTTGGAAACCCGAAAGCATTCCGAAACCATTTGTGAACCTTTGGAAATTGAAGATTATGTCGTTCAGCCTGTAGTTGATGTCAGTCCACCTAAATGGCATTTGGGTCATACGACTTGGTTTTTTGAGGAATTTATTCTAAAACCCCATGCTACAGGTTATGTTCAGTTTGACGAAGACTTTTCTTTTGTTTTTAATAGCTACTATGAAACCGTAGGTAAAAGGGTGGTTCGTTCGGACCGCGGAAACCTTTCCAGACCATCGGTAAAGAAAGTGTATGAGTATAGAACCTACGTGACGGAGGGAATCAAAAATTTCTTCTCGGAAAATCAAAATGAAAATCTGAATGATTTACTTGAGATTGGGATTCATCATGAAAAACAACATCAAGAGCTCTTGTTGACCGACATCAAATATATTTTAGGCAACAATCCTTTATTGCCAGCTTATACGGACACTTTTCATGATCACCCTGAAGAGTCACATGAGCAAGACTGGGTTGAAGTTCAAGCTGGTATTTATGAAATTGGTCATGATTCAGATGAATTCTGTTATGACAATGAATTGGGAAGACACCAAGTCTATCTTCAGAATTATGAGATTTCGAACAAATTGGTTACCAATCAAGAATATATTCAATTTATTGAAGCAGGGGGGTATGACCGTTTTGACCTCTGGCATGCCGAGGGTTGGGATTGGGTACAGCAAAACAAAGTAAGTTCACCGTTATATTGGCACCAAATCGATGGAGCATGGTATCACTACAATGCCAATGGTCTTGAAAAGGTTCATTTGTCTACACCGGTGACGCATATCTCCTATTTTGAGGCCTTTGCTTTTGCGCAATGGAAAGGATATCGCCTGCCCACTGAGTTTGAATGGGAAGCCGCTCAATCTTTTTTTCCATGGGGCAAGCGATGGGAATGGACCGAAAGTGCGTATTTGCCATACCCCAACTACAAAAAAGCAGATGGTGCCTTAGGGGAATACAACGGTAAGTTTATGGTGAGCCAAAAAGTGCTGCGAGGAGGCTCGGTTGCGACCCCTGAGAAACATACAAGATATACCTACAGAAATTTTTTCCACCCCCATTTGAGATGGCAGTTTACTGGAATCCGGTTAGCTCGATAAATCTACAACAACAACATGCGAAACAAGGAAATTCCAACTTTTACCTCAGTTTTTGAGCAGGAAGTTTATGAAGGTTTAACCGCCTTTCCTAAACATTTATCGTCAAAATATTTTTATGATGAAGTTGGAGACAAGTTATTTCAGGATATTATGGCCATGCCGGAATACTATCTTACCAATTGCGAGTTCGACATCTTTGAAGCCCATAAGGAAGTAATAGCACAGCATTTTATTAAGGACGGCTCCCCTTTTAGTTTATTTGAATTGGGTGCGGGGGATGGAAAAAAAACCAAGGTATTGCTTAATCAGTTAGTGAATTCCAATGCAGATTTTGATTTTCGCCCTATTGACATCAGTCAAAACGTACTGGACCAATTAGAGAATTCGATTAAAAAGGAGATTCCTGAAGTAATCATCAATACCCTGCAAGGCACCTATTTTGAAACCTTACGCGATATTGGAAAGGCCAATGGCAAAAGAAAGGTAATTCTGTTTTTAGGGTCCAATATTGGCAATCTTTTGCACCCGATGGCTATCGAGTTTCTTAAGAACATGCGTGATTCCATAGGCGATGGAGATCTTATTTTTATGGGATTTGACCAAAAAAAGCACCCACAAGTCATTCTGGACGCCTACAATGATAAAACGGGAATTACCGAAGCATTCAACAAAAATATTCTGACGCGCATCAACAAGGAAATGGGAGCAAATTTCAACTTGGATAATTTCTTGCATTGGGAGGTGTATGATCCCGAAACCGGGACCGCAAAGAGCTTCTTGGTTTCCAAAGAGAAGCAGGAAATCACCATTGAAAGTTTGGACCTTATGGTCCGACTTAAAAGGTGGGAAACTATCCATACGGAAATTTCCCAAAAGTATGATGATGACGTTGTGGAATGGTTGGCAGAAAAATCAGGACTAAGCGTTGTCACCTCTTTTTCAGATAATGAGGAGAACTACAAGAACTATATATTTAAAAAATAGGTCATGAAAGCCATTTGGAACAATACCGTAATAGCAGAAAGCAATGATACCGTTGTCGTGGAAAACAACCACTATTTTCCGCCTGAAAGTCTAAAAAAGGAATATTTTACCTCTAGCAATACCCATTCCACTTGCCCATGGAAAGGAGTGGCTTCGTACTACACTTTGGATGTGGACGGTAAAAAGAATACGGATGCTGCTTGGTACTATCCAGAAACCAGCGAATTGGCCAAGGGCATCAAAGGCAGGGTTGCCTTTTGGAAAGGTGTCACCATCGAGGAATAGTCCCCAATGGTGACTAAATGTTTTACTTACAGTTCAATCACTGCATTTTCAGTTCCAGCAAAATCGTTCCATTGGTAACGATCTGCTGCCTCATCGTTCACGTAATTTCCATCAACGATATAGCGGAACTCAAATGAATTCTCTTGTGGTAAATCGAAGGTTCCCTTAAAGGTACCGTTCTTTAATTTTTTCAAAGTACTGCCTTTTGGATTCCATCCATTGAAGTCTCCAACTACAGCTACTTTCTTAGCCTCCTCTGCCGGTACTGTAAAAGTCACTTTACAAATCGGCTTACTTTTTAGGTATTGTTTCTTTATTGCCATGGTACTAAATTTTAATTTTAAAATACTCGGCAAAACAATATATAAAACCTCTTATTTACAATAAGTTAAGTTCGATTTATCATTTTGATAAAATCAACTTTACAAATGCATTATTTTGGCAAAATTGCCGATTCTTTTTTTTGAAAATATGATTTTGGCTATGTTGTACCAAGAATTTTGGCAATCTTATCCACCTCATCTTCGGTGTTGTAGAAGTGAAAACTAAGTCGAATACCTGTACCCCTTTGTGCACAGATAATTCCATTGCCTTGTAATTTATCAAACCTCTCCTGACCGCCTTTAATGTTAAAAATAGTACTGTGCTCTTTTCTTTGCGTCACGAAGTCTTCCAATAATCCTAGTTTGGAAAATTCCATCTTCGCCTTATGGGATAGCCTTTGTAGCTGTTTTTCAATATTTTCCAAACCGATTTCTTCTAGAAACTTTAAAGAAAATTGAAGACTGCCAAAATTCAAGGAATCCAAATGTCCTGGCTCCAAATGTTTGCAAAATGGAATGGAATTTTTTTTAGATATATCCCTATCCACGGATCCATTGCCAATGGCCTTTAAATCAAATCTTTTCTTGACTTCATCCTTTACCAGAAAAAAACCATTCCCATAACCCGCCAAAAGCCATTTGTAGGTACTCGCACCTAAGATATCAATTCCAGAGTCGTCAAAATTGAACCTCTGGGTACCACAAAATTGGGTTCCGTCGGTAATAATCATTAGGTCTGGAAATTCCTTTTTGAGCTGCTTTAAAAAATCCAAATCGATTTTTATCCCATTGATCCATTGAACCACACTAAGCGCCAATACATCAATTTTATCAGCTTTCAGAGCTTCATGTATATTATCCTCAAGGTTTTCATCGATATCCAAGTAGGTTCTTTTGAAATTTCTGGTCTCAAATCCCCAATTCAAAGAAGGATAATCATCTTTTAGAAGTAATACATGCTGGTCTTTGGGCAGTCCTTCCAATAGCAAATTCATCGCTAATGAGAAATTGGGAGTCAAGGCGACATTTTCTTTCTTACAGCCGAAAAAGCTTCCCACAGTCTGATTAATCAGATGTGTATTTTCAAAACCCTTTTGTTTCATCTCACTTCCTCCTACTAGATATTCTTCATCATGCTTTCTTCGCCATGCGAATAATTCTGTGTTGAGAAGTCCTGTGGCAGCTGTGTTGGCGTAGATGCATTCTTGAAGTACTGGGAATTTTTTCCTTAGGTTTTGCAATTCAGATGTGTTGCTCACAATTCAATTATCTTTGTTGCTAAAGATAGCCATTCCCATGCTCTCCTTTCGAAAAAAGAAATCCAATCCAGTTGACCATGAACAACATGAGCTTCTGGAATATGCCCAGAAGCGCGTAGCGCAAAAGAAGCGCTTATTCACTCATTTTGTAATTTTTTTGATTGGCAGTGTATTCTTGGTATTGATCAATAAAATATTGAAATATGGAGAGGAATACGATTGGTTTATCTGGGCCATCACCCTATGGGCTTTTCTATTTGTTTTGCATGCCTTTAATGTTTTTGTGACCCATAAGTTCATGGGACAAGATTGGGAGCGAAGACAGCGAGAAATTCTTGTAGCGAAACAGAAACAGCGCATAGCAGAAATACAAAAGGAAATTGAAACTGACTTTCCGCTATCTTCCATCAATAAAAAAAAAGAATAGTGCAGGAACTTATTATTATTGCAGCCGCCGGGGAAAACAACGCCTTAGGCCTAAACAACGATCTGCCCTGGCATTTACCGGATGATTTTAAACGCTTTAAGGCCTTGACTTCGGGTCATAAAATAATAATGGGTAGAAAGACATTGGAAAGCTTTCCAAGGGCATTGCCCAATAGGGAACATATTGTAGTTACCCGAGACACCTCCTATACCCCTAAATTTCCTTGTACCGTTACCCACAGTATCAATAAAGCTATTGAATTGGTTGGAGACAACGAACGGGCATTTATTATAGGTGGCGGAGAAATCTATAAACAATCCATGCACATTGCAACGTCAATTGAGCTTACCCGAATCCATAGCTCCTTTGAAGCGGATACCTTTTTCCCAGAAATCGATAGGTCCCAATGGGAATTGATCAAGGAAGAATATCATCCAAAGGATGATGCCCACAAATTTGATTTTACTTACCAGACGTTCAAAAGAAAATAGGCTAGAAATCCAAGTATTCCACTAAAGCCTTGTAATCTTTCACAAAGCTCTGTAACACGTCTGTCCCAGTATTTGAATAAAAAATGGATTTTCCCTTTTCAACGGTTGATGTTGCTAATAAATTATACTGCTTTAGTATCGCTTCCGTTTGTCGCGCTACTGCTTCACCCGAATCAATAATTTGGATTTCTAGTGGAAGTATTTTTTTGAGTGATGGGATAAGGTAAGGATAATGTGTGCAGCCTAGAACCAAAGAATCCATATTGGCCGCGAGCATGGGTTCCAAGTATGTTTTAAGCAAGGTTTCAGTTTCTTCGGATTGCGCTTTGCCCGCTTCAATCAGTTCAACCAAGCCACTACCTTCTTGTTCCATTACTGTTATTCCTTCTGCATGCAGTTTTGAGGTATTGCCAAATAGACTGCTGGCCAATGTACCCTTTGTAGCCAATACTCCGACTTTTTTGGTTTTGGTATGTAATGCCGCAGGCTTAATCGCGGGTTCAATCCCAATAAAAGGGACATCATAATTTTCCCGAAGATGGGTAATGGCGTTTGTGGTGGCCGTATTACATGCCACTACGATAAGCTTACAACCTTGAGCCAACAACAGCTCCGTATTCTTTATGCTTAACCGAAGTATTTCGGATTCCGGTTTTGTACCATATGGTGCATTTTTGCTATCCGCTAAGTATACGGTATCCTCAAAGGGCAATTTTTTTCGGATTTCCTTCCAAATAGAAGTACCTCCCACTCCAGAATCAAAAATCCCTACAGGTCTACGCATGTTTAAAAATAGAGAGATTGTAGAAAACAAAAAACCGTACATTCCAAGAGAAGTACGGTTTAGTAATATTGTTTGAAGTAGAAATCCTTAGAATCCTAATTCTTGTTTTACCGCAGGCAACAAATCTTTTCCTTTTGCGACAATCAAGGTAAGTCCTGGACTTGCATCCATTACATAGTCAATACCCTGCGCTGAAGCTACCTTTTCAATGGCCGCTTTTGCCTTTTCTGAAATGGGAGCAAACAACTCTTGTTGCTTTTGTTGCAATTGCTTTAATGCGGCTTGTTCCGCATCTTGAATGTTCTTCTGAAATTCCTGTAATTCCAAAGCTCTTTTCTCATTTTCCTCCCGTGTTTTGGAGGTAGATTCATTTTGATATTGTGTTGCTTTATTTTGAAATTCAGTCATGGAACCCTTAATATCAGCAGTGTAGGTCGCCTCTAATTTTTTCAACTCTGATTGAGCTGCTTTCATTTCTGGCATTTCAGACAACAGTTGTTGCACATTGATATGAGCCACACTCTGAGCATTAATAAAACCTGTAGCCGCTACAAACAAAACCAGGGCTACAGCCATCTTCTTTACATTTTTCATAATCTGAGTTACTATTTGAATGTTAATTTTAGTGTTTTACTTTTTATTATTTAATGGAGTCTTTCGGTTGCTCTTGTGCTTTCTTTCTTTCCTCAAGCTTAGCTTGTCTTCGTGCTTCCCGCTCTTCCAACAATTTCTTCCTTCTTGCTTCGTACGCTTTTTTGCGTTCTTCCCTTAATTTCAACTGCTCTGCCCTTCTGTCTTCCGCGGCTTTTGCCTTTTCGTCTCTTGACTGTGCGGCTTTCTCCTGTCTTTCCCTTAGGGCTTCGCTAATCTCTTTATCAGCTTCTGCTTCTTCCGCCTTAAATTGATCCAACCGATTTTTTTCCTGTTGTTTTTTGTTGGATTTGCTCACTTTTCTTGTTCGAGCTATCTCTCTAAGGACCAAGTCACTAATGTCATGCCTTTTTTCGGAGTACAACATTACGACATCTGCTGATTTATCAAAAATAAAATCGTATCTTTTATTACCTCCTATTTTTTGGACTTCATTGAAAACTTGGTCTTGAATGGGTTGAATCAACAACCTTTTCTGTAGAACCAAATCCCCTTGAGGGCCAAAACGGTCTTGTTGATAATCTATCATTTCAGTTTCCAAAACCTGAATTTCCTCTTCCCGTTCAGCGATTAACTCATCCGTCAAAAGCACTTTTTCAGCCATTAAGTCCTTCTTCATCTGCTCAACAACGCTCCGCTTTAGTTCAATCTCCTGTTTCCATTTTTGGGCCTTTGCCTCCAATTGAGTGCTCGCATCCCTATATTCCTCAACATTTTCCAGAATATACTCCATGTCCACATATCCTATTCTTACGCCTCTCTGGGAAAATGCCTGGGCCGACATTATCAAAACCAATACGATCAAAAGAACTTTGTTATTCATTCTTATTCCGCTTTTTAAAAGAAAATATCGTGCCAAAGTACCAAACCCATTAAAAATGAAGTATTTAGGCTGTTGGTGTTGGCTATATTTCCACATGATTAAAACTGCTGCCCGATAATGAAGTGCGTTTGCCAGCCACTGGGTCCTACAGAACCTGGTCTGGCATCTGAATCAAATCCATAACCAAAATCGATTCCCAATAGACCGAATGCCGGCATAAAAATACGAAGCCCCGCTCCGGCAGATCTTTTTAATTCAAACGGATTAAAGTCACTAAAATTGTTGAAGGCGTTACCTGCCTCTAAAAAAGAAAGTGCATATATGGATGCTGCGGGTTTAAGGGTAAGTGGATATCTCAGTTCCAAAGAGAACTTATTGTAAATAGTTCCTCCCTCTTGTTCCAAACGGTTGGTAATTGGATTTGTTACAAATGGCGTCAACGAGCTGTTTTCGTAACCTCTCAATTGAATCACCTCTCTACCATCCAGGGTAAAGTTACCGAGACCATCTCCACCCACGAAGAAACGCTCAAAAGGTACATCACCTATATCGTTGTTGTAACTACCCAAGAAGCCAAACTCAGCATTGGTACGAAGCACCAATTTATCCACTAACTGGGTATACCAATCCCCTCTAAACTTAATTTTGTAGAACTCCAATAGCTTAAAACGTTCTTCCTCCAATCTCTCCAAATCATCACTCAATCTTTCAAATTCCAACTGTTCCTCAATAGAACCTGGGGCAGGTCCAATTTCAAAAAGTCGTGCGGTGATATCATCTATCTCAGCACGTATAGCCCCAAAATCCTTATTTGAAAACAGGGAGTATGGCGGAGTGAACTTAGCCGTAAATTCAAAGTTTGAACCACTTAATGGAAAAATTCTACTAGGTCCTTGGGAGCTTCTTGAAATACCGATGGTATAGTTCAAGGAATTTGAGCTTCCATTTCCAAAATTGAAAAGTCCGTTATTGAAGTCGTTGAAGTCATATAACTGATAACTCAACGCATGGGAAATTGTAAAAAAGTCATCAGGCCACTGCACCCTTTTGGCCAATCCCAAAGAAATTCCGGTGATAGCAAACCCTCTTGATCGGTCTACATCAATTCTACCTCTGTTATCAAAGTTGGTCGCAAACTGTTGCGTTCTGGACAATGACAAATTAAAACGCACCGGTTTTTTACCTCCAAGCCAAGGTTCAGAGAAGTTCAAGCTATATACTCGGAACGATCTACTCGCCTGTAGTCGCAAGGCAAAAGTCTGTCCGTCCCCCATGGGTACGGGTTTATATGCCTCACCCTTAAAAATATTTTGTAACGAAAAGTTGTTGAACGAGAGTCCTAGGGTACCTATAAATCCTCCACCACCAAAACCACCTTGCAATTCTATCTGGCTAGATCCCGCCTCGACCAAGTTATAGTTGATATCAACGGTCCCTGTGTTAGGATTTGGATTTTGAATATCCGGAGAAATCTGTTCCGCGTCAAAGAAACCAAGTTGCCCAAGTTCTCGAATGGTACGAACAATGTTGTCCTTACTATATTTCTGTCCAGGTCTTGTCCGCAATTCACGGAAAATAACGTGGTCGTTGGTCTTATCGTTTCCTTGTACGGTAACATGGTCAAGAAAAGTCTCCTTTCCCTCAATGATTCGTATTTCAAAATCAATGGTATCGTTTGCTGCTGAAACCTCAACTGGATTAATGGTAGAAAAAAGATAACCATTGTTTTGATACAGGTTTGTTATATCAATAGCATCCGGTTTGGTATCATCTGCTATTCGCTTTTTCAATAGAACTCCGTTGTAGGTATCTCCTTTTTGTATGCCTAGAACTTGGCTTAGAATTCTATCGGTATAGACCGAATTCCCCACAAAATCAATATCTCCAAAATAGTACTTATCCCCTTCTTCTACTTTTATTTTTAAGTCGATATTGTTTTCATTTACCTTAACAAAAGTGTCTGAAAGAACGCGGGCATCCCTATATCCTCTTTCCGCATAGGTGTCAATCAAATTAGAAAGGTCTTCATCAAAATCTGCCGCGATGTACTTCGATTTTTTCCAAAAACGAAATAGTTTTTTCTTTTTGGTATTCTTAAGTGCCTTTTTCAAACGCTTGTTGGAAAGCTTTTCATTCCCTTCAAAAACGATACTTCTAATTTTGACCTTATCCCCTTTATTCACATTGATGACCATGCTTTGGGAATTGGTATCCGATGTGTCTTTTGCCGTGGCTATGTTCACTTTAGCATTGAGATAGCCCTGTTTTTTGTATTTGTTTTGTAGGAAGTTTTTCGTGTTGGCAATTAGACTTTCCGTAATTTTCTTTCCCTTTTTAAGATCCGTATCGTCAATGATGTCCTGAACCTTACGTTTTTTAACACCATATATGGTTACCTTGGATAAGGTAGGCCGCTCCAAAATATTGAGTTCCAAGAAAATCTTGTCTCCTTCTATTTTGGTATAATACATACTTACATCACTGAAAAGTTCCAAACTCCACAACTTCTTGATTACAGCGCTTATCTCATCTCCCGGTACCGTGATACGCTGGCCTACTCGAAGACCTGTATATGTTTTAACGGTCTGCTCATTGTAACTTTGTAGTCCTGTAATCGACAAACCTCCCAAGGTATATGTTTTACCATTTTCGAATGAAGTTTCCTGAGCTAAGCTAGGGTTGAAGTAAAAAAGGAGGAGGAGTAATGTTAGATAAGGTTGTAAGGTTTTGGTGGTCCTTTTAATTGAGTTGTTCGCTAGTCTTTCCAAATCGTCTTTCTCTATTTTGGTAACTTAATATTGCTTCTACCAAATGATGCTCACTAAAATCAGGCCAAAATACGTCAATAAAATATAATTCGGCATATGCTATCTGCCAAAGTAAAAAATTGCTTATCCTACACTCTCCACTAGTGCGAATAAGCAAGTCCACGTCTGGCATGAAGTGCGTGTAAAGATGAGTATTTATAACGGCTTCGTCAATATTTTCAAGTGAAATTATATTATTTTTAACTTTGGAACTTATCTCTTTAATCGCACTTTTGATCTCCTCTCTGGAACCATAACTCAGTGCCAAAGTCAATGTCATTCCCGAATTTTTTTCGGTTTTTGCAATTACCTCAGATAGTTCTTTTTGTGCTTTGGAAGGCAATGAATGGATATTTCCTATGGCTCGTAGACGGATATTATTTTTGTTAAGGGTATCCAACTCCTTGCGAAGAGAAGCCACTAAGAGTTTCATTAAAGTTTCGACTTCTAGTTTGGGTCTATTCCAATTTTCAGTTGAAAAAGCGTAAAGGGTGAGAAACTCTATTTGAAGTTTGGCACAGGATTCAACGGTCTTTCGGACGGCATCCACACCGTTTTCATGCCCAAAAATCCGTAGTTTTCCACGCTGTTTTGCCCATCTACCATTACCATCCATAATTATGGCAACGTGTTTTGGCAATCTCTTTTTATTAACGTCCTCTAGTGTGTGCATTTATTCAAAGCAATCCTGGCAAGGTTTACGTCCAAAGGTATACGTTAAAGTAATACCTGAGAAAACATACCAGTCATCGCTAAGAATGTTACCAAATCTAAATTGCTCAAAATTGGAACCCTCGGGATTGCTCCCGTCCAGATTATCCGTAAAGGTATATCTTGCCCCAATCTCAGCCCCAAGAATTAGAAACTGATTCAAACGATATTTGGCCCCTACCGTCATTGGAATTGCAAAACTACCTTCTTTTTGGTTAATATCCTGCACTTGTTGTGCATCAAAATAATTAAAGTCGTACCGGAAATAAGTGAAACCCGTATAAAGATAGGGTGTAAAGGCAGGTCCAAGCTTGTGAAGATTATACTCCACAAAGTTAAATTCAAGCCCCACGGAGGCTTCTAAAACCGAATTATCAATTATAAAACCTCTTTGTTCACGTGAAGATTTTGAAGATTTTGTATCGTCCGCAGTAAAGCTGCCATAAATTGCGCTGGCGCGCCAGGCATATCTTTTACTTTTATTCCATTTGAAGATACCTCCAATGGCAGGTCCCGATGGCAAAATATAGTTGGTGCGACCAACATCGCCAATAACATTTGCACCTCCGGCAAACAATCCCACTTCATAGGTTTGGGCATTCATTCCAAACACCGCACACAAAAAAATAGCAAATACTATTCGCATACCATCAAAAATGTTAAGCTAAAAGAAGTAAAGGAAAGTCTATATAATATTGGGTTAATACGTTCTCCTTTGTTAAACAGTTTTTAGCTGTTTTTATTGTTTTCGTTTTAATCAATTGCGTCGGTCCTCGCCCCAAAGGAGTTTATTACGAAGTGTTTTCAAAAAGCTCTCGGATTTGTATTCAATCATATTAATGGTAAAGTCAGATTTTTTAATTCTTATTTCCTGTCCGTTGGGCATACTGGCAATACGGGAGTCCAGAGAAACGAGATGATGCTCTTCCCTTCCAGAAACCTTAAGACGGATTTCTGTATCGTCTGAAATC
The DNA here is from genome assembly GCF_965601775.1 of Flagellimonas sp. Lineage (GTDB taxonomy): Bacteria > Bacteroidota > Bacteroidia > Flavobacteriales > Flavobacteriaceae > Flagellimonas. Next base: position 732,281 of record NZ_OZ271837.1, on the reverse strand, counting down.
ACAAAAGGCCTTGCATTCAAATTATGGGGAGCAATTGGAGTGAGCACAAGCGATTGGGCTGAAGGCGCTATCACGGGTCCTCCACAGCTCAGGGAATATCCTGTAGAACCTGTAGGTGTAGATACGATTAATCCGTCGGCCCAGTATGAAGTCAAATACTCGTCATTTAGGTAGGTTTCCACGGTTATCATGGAGGTAGTGTCCTTTCTGCTAACGGTAATCTCGTTTAATGCGAAGTTCAATCCGTTAAATTCCTTAAGCCCAGAACTCAAGGAAACCTCCACCAAGGAACGTGCTTCAATGGCATAGGCCCCTGACAAAAACTCAGTGACTACTTTACGAACATCTTGTTTTTTAAAGGTGGATAAAAATCCAAGTCGACCCGTATTCACCCCTACAATAGGAATGCCTAAATCCTTTATATAGGTAACGGCCCTAAGCATAGTACCATCGCCTCCAAAACTAACAAATAGGTCAAAAGTGCTATCTAAACCTGAGGTTAGGGTAAATTCGTCATGCTCAGAGGTAACTCCCAAACCTTTAAGTAATTTATAGAAACCAGATTCAATATGGGCAACCCCGCCAACGGATTTGAGTTCAGCCAAGAGTTCCAAGACATATATTCTGTCCTGCTCTACAATACTTTGACCATAGAGGGCAACTTTCATCTTAAATATTGAGATATTTTTCCAGGTAATCGGAACGTTGCTTCAAATCTTCTATAAACTGGTCATCACTATTCCCAAAAACTATGGTGTAGTTGTATCTTCTAAAAGTTTGAGCTACTTCACTTAAATTTTCGGACCCAATTTTAAGTGTAACATGCACAATATCATTGTGGGATTCGGAAATAAAAGCCCCTAACAATCTGGCATTGTTTCCTTCCACAATTTGTGCAATTTCGCTAAAGGCATAATCCTTAATTCCCTTTGAAACTACCAAAATACCACCAGGCTCTTTAAAGAAGGGTGTGTCTATGAAGTAATCAACGACCTCTTCCAGATTATAATAGCCCGCAACCATGGCATTGTCATCAAGAACAGGAATGACATTGGCCTCATTTCTTGAAAACATTTCCAAAACATCCATCCACATGGTTTCCTTGTTGACATGGAACCGTTCCATTTCAAATCTGAACTTTTCGATACCTTCTTCCGGTTCAAAACAAGGGAGGTCATTTTCGGATAAAACACCCAAATATTCCCCATTTTCGGTAATCGCCACATGAGAAAAGGTGGTTTCCTCGAAAAAAAGAATAGCTTCCTTCAAAGTTTCAGAAACCTCAAAAACTGGTATTGATGTTATGATTTTATCTTGGATTTGCATAGCAATACTCTTAGGTGCAAAATACTAATTTTATATAGCAAAAGGCATGCCTATTGTTTAATTTTGCCACCTTAAAAGTGAATATATGACAAAGTTAAGTGTCAATATCAATAAACTGGCCACTTTACGGAATTCTAGGGGCGGAAATGTTCCCAATTTGTTGCAATCTGCTAAAGACATAGAATCCTTTGGTGCCCAAGGCATTACAGTACACCCAAGGCCCGATGAACGCCATATCAAATATCAAGATGCCGTTGAATTAAAAGACATTGTCTCCACAGAATATAATATTGAAGGAAATCCTATACCGAAGTTTATTGATTTGGTGCTCAAAGTAAAGCCAACCCAAGTGACTTTGGTTCCGGACGCGGAAGATGCCATTACGTCCAATGCAGGTTGGGATACGATAAAACATAAAGATTTTCTCATCGAAGTCATTCAAACCTTTAAAAGTGAAGATATCCGAACGTCAATTTTTGTCGACCCTGTTGTAGAAATGGTGGAAGGCGCAGCGGAAACTGGAACCGACCGAATAGAGTTATACACAGAGAGCTATGCCCAAATCTTTGCCACTGGCAGGGAACATGAAGCTGTAAAACCATTCACTGAGGCGGGAATTGTAGCCAAAAAGTTAGGATTGGGTTTGAACGCAGGTCACGATTTGAGTTTGGACAACATCAAATTTTTTAAGGAGCATGTTCCCAATCTTCTTGAAGTATCCATTGGACACGCCTTGATTTGTGAATCCCTGTATCTTGGCCTTGAAAATGTGGTGAATATGTACTTAAATAGACTAAAATAATGGAGCCACTTCACTCTAGAATTATAGGAGAAGGTAAACCGCTTTTGATTCTTCACGGTTTTTTAGGCATGTCGGATAATTGGAAAACCTTGGGCAACCAGTTTGCCGAACTTGGTTTTCAGGTGCATTTGATAGACCAAAGAAATCATGGAAAAAGTTTCCACTCCAATGAGTTTGACTATGAAATTTTAAGTCAAGATTTATGGGATTACACGGAGTATCATCGAATTTCCGATGCGGCCATAATTGGTCATTCCATGGGCGGAAAGACGGCCATGCAATTTGCCATTTCCCATCCAAGTCACGTTACCCAATTAATTGTTGCTGATATTTCACCCAAATATTATCCTCCGCATCACCAATATATTATTGATGCTTTATTGCACCTGGATTTTGACAATATCAGTAGTAGAAAAGAAGCTGACCAGGTATTGGCACAACACTTGACTGATTTTGGAATACGCCAGTTTTTACTGAAGAACCTGTATTGGATAGAACCAGGAAAACTATCGCTACGCTTTAATCTTAATGTACTAAAAAACAAAATGGAAGAGATTGGAGAAGGAATACCCGCTACTTCAACTTTTGAAGGTCCAACTCTATTTTTAAGGGGAGATAGATCTGAATACATCTTACCCAATGACTATGGTGAAATACAAAAACACTTTCCAAATTCAGTAATAGAAACGGTTGAAAAAGCGGGACACTGGCTTCACGCCGAGAATCCTAAACAGTTTTTTGAAAAGGCGGCAAACTTTCTAAATTCTTAAAATTTACCCTTTTTTATTATGCATGCATAATTTTTTTGCCCATTTAATTGCCTGTATAACAAATTTCATCTAGATTTGGTTAATACTGATTTAACTGTATAGTTAACTTAAACTAACTCTAATTAAATTACTTATGAAAAAAGTATATGCCCTACTCCCCTTACTAGGGTTACTCTTTACAGCATGCTCGGATGATGATGATGCTCAAACCACTACTCCAGACCCAGACCCCATAGTTATTACGGCGGGTACAGCAAATTTTTCAAATTATGTTGCTATTGGAAACTCGCTTACCGCAGGTTTCTCGGACAATGCTCTTTTTATTGCAGGTCAGGAGGCTTCCTTTCCTAATATGCTGGCTTCCAACTTTGCTTTGGCTGGTGGAGGCACCTTCAATATTCCCTTTATGGCCGATAACCTAGGTGGAGCAACCTTGCAAGGCAATCCTATTTTGGGAAATCGTCTTTTCTTGGCATTTACGGCGGATGGACCTGCACCAACACCAGTGCCTGGAACGGGAACAACTGAAATATCCACAAAACTCTCCGGAACTTTTAACAATATGGGAGTACCCGGAGCAAAAAGCTATGAGTTATTGGCTCCAGGATATGGGAGCGTTGCAGGAGTAGCAGTAGGTACTGCCAACCCTTATTTTGCGCGATTCTCTTCTTCGGAGGCGGCTACCGTTCTTGAAGATGCGGCTGCGCAAAGTGCTACGTTTTTCTCCCTTTGGATAGGTTCCAATGATATTTTATTATATGCAACTAACGGTGGTTCAGGAACAGACCAAACTGGAAATCCAGACCCAACTACCTATGAAAGAAACGATATTACTGACCCAACTGTTTTGGCAGGTTCAATCCAAGCCATACTTCAGACCATGACTGCCGGGGGAGCAGGCGGGGTAATTGCCAACTTACCGGATGTTACGGATATACCTTTCTTTACGACCGTGCCGTTTAATCCTGTTCCGCTAGACGAAGCAACTGCCACTCTTCTTAATGGTGCTTATGCCGCCTATAATTTAGGTTTGCAACAAGCATTTGGTGCCAATTTCATTGATGCAGAAGAACTAGCCGCACGTACCATTACGTTTGCTGCAGGAGCTACCAATGCCCCAGTAATGCTTGATGAGGATCTTACGGATTTGACTTTTTTAAATCCAGCCTTGGTTAACTTAAGGCAAACTAATGCGAACGATTTGTTGGTATTGACCTCAAGTTCATTTATTGGGACTTTAGCGAATCCAGCTGATCCAACTTCTGCAAACGGATTGGCCGTTCCACTAGGAGACCAATGGGTGCTTACTCCTCAAGAACAAGAAGCCGTAGCTACGGCTCTGGCCGCGTATAACCAAAGTATTGAGGCTCTAGCGACTCAATTTGGCTTGGCCTTTGTTGATGCCAATGCCCTACTAGCTGACCTTAATGCCAATGGTTTAGCATTAGCTGATGGAAGCGTGGTGACATCTACTTTTGCTACTGGGGGTGGTTTTTCCCTAGACGGAGTTCACCCAGCACCTAGAGGATACGCCATTTTGGCCAACGCATTTGTTGATGCAATCAATACTACCTACGGTTCTAATCTTCCCGGTGTTAATCCTTTGGATTTTACTGGATTGTATATCGACTGATAATCAAATAAAATAGTATCTTAAAAGCACCGCATTTGTGGTGCTTTTTTTATTAATCTAACCTAAATTTCATGAAACTGATTATCCGCTTATTACTTAATGCACTTGCTGTTATTATTTTGGCATACGCCCTTCCAGGTGTTGGGGTTGATTCATTTGTTACCGCCTTAATAGTTGCCATCGTACTTGGAGTTTTAAACTTCTTGGTAAAACCCTTATTGGTCATTCTTACTTTGCCCATAACCATTATTACTCTTGGGCTGTTCCTTTTGATCATCAACGCTATCATTATACTAATTGCAGCCAATTTTATTTCTGGATTTCAAGTGGATGGGGTCCTATGGGCCATTATTTTCAGCATATTGCTTTCCATCTTACAATCTATTTTACATTCCTTGTTGAAGGAGGATAAAAAGAAATCGTAGACTTTGGTATTCAATAACTTAAAAAGTTGTTGTGATTCAGAAAATACCGTACTTTTGCCACCCATTTTTCAATAGAAATTATTAGGTAGCAGATGAATATTACGAAACAGCAGATTGATGCGCTTAACGCAGTTGTAAAAGTTGCCATAAGCAAGGAAGATTACCAAGAAAAAGTTGACAACATCCTAAAGGATTATAGAAAGCAGGCGAATATTCCTGGATTCAGAAAAGGGCAGGTTCCTATCGGCTTAATCAAAAAGCAATACGGAAAGGCTGTTCTGGTTGACGAAGTCAATAAACTACTTCAAGACAACCTCAACAAATATCTAACCGAAGAAAAATTGGATGTTTTAGGTAATCCGCTACCCAAACAACAGGATAATTTTGATTGGGACAATGAGGTATTGGACTTCGAGTTTGAACTGGGATTGGCTCCCAATTTTGATGTGCAGTTGAAAAGCAAAAAGGCTATTACCCACTACAAGATTGTCGCCGACAAAAAGATGATTGATGAGCAAGTGGACCGTATTCGCAAACAGTACGGAAAGTTGGTTTCTAAAACGGAAATCGGTGCGAACGACGAGGTAACTGGAGTTTTCAAAAACGAAGCAGAAGAGATTGAAAACAAAACCACGATTGAGCTCGACAAGATAAAAAGCAAAAAATCCATCAACGCCTTAGTAGGTAAAAAGGTAGGAGATTCCATCAGCTTAAGTACTAAGGGACTATTTAAAGAAGACTATCTTTTATCAAGTTCTTTGGGAATTGATAGAGAAAAAGCGGAAAAGCTAAATATAGATGTGACCTTCACCATTGAGGAAATCAATGAAAGGGAAGCTGCAGAATTAAATCAGGAATTGTTTGATAAGCTTTTTGGAAAGGATAATGTAAAGTCCGAAAAAGAGCTTAAAGAAAAAATTAAGGAAGATTCTGAAAAACAATTTGAACAACAGGCTGACCAGAAACTTCTTAACGATGTTACCGAAAAGCTAATTGACGACACCAAGTTTGACCTTCCCGCTGAATTCTTAATCAAATGGATTCAACTTAGTGGTGAAAATCCTTTAACGGATGACCAAGCCAAGGAAGAGTATGACAAATCTGAAAAAGGATTGAGATACCAACTGATTGAAGGAAAAATTATCAAAGAAAATGACCTTCAGGTACAATTGGAAGAACTTAAGGAATTTGCCAAAGGCTTCATCAAATCCCAGATGGCACAATATGGTCATCTAGACCCTAAAGAAGAAGAACTGGAAAATGTGGCCAACCGGGTTTTGGGTAATCAAGATGAGGTAAAGCGACTTTCTGAACAATTAATGAGTCAAAAGCTACTGGATTTGTTCAAGGAAAAGGCCAATTTGAAGGTAAAGGAAGTTTCGTATGACAACTTTGTGAAAGAGGTTTACGGCTAAACTTCGGCTAAAAGAAATTTAAGTATCTTTATGGTGCCGAAAGTTGAACTTTTCGGCACCTTTTTTTTAAAGCTAAATTGAACAATATCGTATGGATTACGCAAACGAATTTCAAAAATACGCCACCAAACATCACGGAGTGAATAGCATGTACTATGACAAAATCATGAGCAGCATGTATCCCGTGAATATGACTCCCAATATTATTGAAGAAAGACAATTGAACGCCATTGCCATGGATGTTTTCTCCCGCCTTATGATGGACAGAATCATCTTTATGGGTACGGGCATCAATGACCAAGTGGCCAATATTGTTCAGGCCCAATTGTTGTTCTTGGAAAGTGCCGACGCTTCAAAGGACATTCAAATCTATATCAACTCACCAGGTGGAAGTGTTTATGCTGGTCTGGGCATTTATGATACCATGCAGTTCATTAAGCCAGATGTAGCCACTATATGTACTGGAATTGCTGCCTCAATGGCCGCTATACTTTTATGTGCCGGTCAAAAAGGGAAAAGAAGTGGACTTACCCACTCCAGGGTTATGATTCATCAACCCCTCTCCGGTGCTCAGGGTCAAGCTAGCGACATAGAAATTGCCGCTAAGGAAGTACTTAAAATCAAGGATGAGTTGTATCAAATCATTGCCAACCACTCAGGTCAGACCTTCGAAAAAGTTTATGAAGACAGTGACCGAGATTTTTGGATGAAAGCTGAAGAGGCCAAAAAATATGGGATGATTGATGAAGTCCTAGCGCGGGAAAAATAACACTGACTTAAAATCAAAATCTAAAAAAACAACGTAAAAAACGTATGATTTACCACATTTTTTGCGTTATTGTGTACTGAACCTCAAGGTTATATGGCTAAAGAAAATTTAGAATGTTCTTTTTGTGGGCGAAAAAAATCAGAGACCAATCTCTTGATTGCTGGTTTGGACGCCCATATTTGTGACAGGTGTATAGAACAGGCTTACAGTATTGTTACGGAAGAATCCAAACAATCCAACAATAAGGATTTATCTTCCGAATTAATTCTGAAAAAGCCTATGGAAATCAAGGATTTCCTAGACACCTTCGTAATTGGACAAGAACGCACCAAAAAGGTAATGTCCGTTGCCGTTTACAATCATTACAAAAGGTTATTGCAACCAAAAAACAACGATGACGGGGTTGAGATTCAGAAAAGTAACATCGTAATGGTAGGCCAAACAGGAACCGGTAAAACCCTTATCGCCAAGACCATTGCCAGAATGCTGAATGTACCTTTGGCCATTGTAGATGCGACAGTACTTACTGAGGCAGGATACGTTGGTGAGGATGTAGAAAGTATTCTGACCCGATTGCTACAAGCGGCTGACTATAACCTAGAAAAAGCAGAACGGGGTATCGTTTTTATAGACGAGATTGACAAAATTGCCCGTAAAAGTGACAATCCTTCCATAACCCGTGATGTTTCGGGTGAAGGTGTACAGCAAGGTTTACTAAAACTATTGGAAGGTACTGTGGTCAATGTTCCGCCAAAAGGGGGACGAAAACACCCCGACCAGAAGTTTATTGAAGTAAATACAGAGAATATTTTGTTTGTGGCGGGGGGTGCTTTTGATGGAATTGAACGAATCATCAATAAACGACTCAACATGCAAGCAGTCGGATATAGTGCTTCCAAAGCGGAGGATAGGCTTGACAGCAAAAATATTCTTCAATACATAATTCCCAAGGATTTAAAGGAATTTGGACTAATTCCTGAAATCATCGGTAGGCTTCCAGTTTTGACTCATATGAATCCTTTGGATGCCAAGACGCTTCGTGCTATTCTTACGGAACCTAAAAATGCAATTATCAAACAATACGAAAAATTGTTTGCTATGGACAATATTACGTTCAGCATTACAGAACAGGCATTGAACTATATCGTTGAAAAGGCAGTAGAATATAAATTGGGGGCTAGAGGACTTCGTTCCCTTTGTGAAGCTGTCTTCACGGACGCCATGTTCACTTTGCCTAGTAGTGAGGAAAATGAGTTCAAGGTAACCAAGGCCTACGCAGAAGAAAAACTTTCACACGAGACTATCAAAAAATTAAAAGCCGTTTCCTAAATTATTTGGTTACTGAGCTGATCACCTTTTGTAAAAGACCCATACTTACATCAGAAATTATCTTTTCATCTGAATACAAATCGTGCCCAAAACCGGTCACGATTTCAAGTTTTGCTTCCACTTGATTGGCCCACTTAAGTCCGGGTTTGAACTTATCGCATTCTCCGAAAATCAAACGCATTGGAATATTGGGACTTTCATCCTCCAGTCGAACACGTGTTGGAGAAATAGCAGTCAAGGACTTCATAGGTAATCCCTTCAAGGCCGCTTTCCAAGCTATGGTACCTCCCGTACTAAAGGCAAGATAATGAGAAGGTTCTGTTTCCTTTTTAAGAAGATGCGCTACCGCTGTATCTATACCTCCATCAACGAAGGCCTTGTGGACATTTTCTTCAGTTGAAACTGTAACATCTACATTTCCAAGCTGTTGTGCGTCATAAAAGACAATATCAAAATACTGCTGAAGGTATCCAAAATAGGATGTGATCCACATCCCTTTTTTCACACCCCACATATCCGAGATTACAACAAGTTTTTCCGCCATTACCAGTTTGTTTGATTCTTTCAATTAAGATTTGTTCTGGGAAGTTCCCCAATAAGAACGAAAAAAACGCATTTAATTGTTCATTTGAAGCAATTCTTCGATGTAAGTGCGTTCATTTGATAATCTCGGAATTTTATGTTGTCCCCCTAATTTGTTCTTAGATCTTAACCAATCATGGAACAAATCCTTACGGGCCAAATGCACTTTTGGCATCTTTAAAGTCATGTTGTTGTAGCGTTTCGCCTCGTAGTCCGAATTCAAAGATTTCAAGGCGTTGTCCAAGAATTCTGTGAAGTATGCAATGTCCGAAGGAGGTCTTCTGAACTCAATAAGCCATTCATGCCCTCCTTTTTCGGCCCCATTCATAAAAATGGGTGCAGCAGTATAATCCATGATTTCTGCATTTGTCTTGATACAGATTTGTTTCAAGGCTTCTTCTGCATTTTCAATTATAAGTTCTTCTCCAAAAGCATTTATGTGATGTTTGGTACGCCCAGTAATCCTAATTCGGTACGGATTTTTGGAAGTGAAGCGTATAGTATCTCCAATCTTGTAGCGCCATAAGCCTGCATTTGTCGTTATGACAACCGCGTAGTTCACCCCTATTTCAACCTCCCATAAAGGAATGGCCTGTCCCTCACCCATGGGGGTCATAGGAATGAATTCATAGAAAATCCCATAATCCAACATTAATAACAAGTCTTCTGAATTGTTGCGGTCTTGAATAGCAAAAAAGCCTTCCGAAGCATTATAAGTTTCGTAGTAGTTAAAGTTTTTTCTAGGAAGTAGTTTTCTAAATTGTTCTTTATATGGAGCAAAACTGACCCCTCCATGAAAATAGACCTCCAAGTTCTCCCATATTTCGAATAGGTGATTTTTTTGGGTTCGTTGCATCACATCATTTAACAGTACCAGCATCCAAGAGGGTACTCCTGCCAAACTTGTAACATTCTCATTGATACTCTCTTCAATAATGGCCTCCAGTTTTGTATCCCATTCCCCCATCAAGGATACCTTACTGCTTGGTGTACTGCTATACTCCGCCCATAGGGGCATATTGTCAATTAAAATAGCAGATAGGTCACCAAAGAAAGTCCCATTATCCTCATAGAGCTCCTTGCTACCCCCCAATCTTAGACTTTTCCCAAGAAATAACTGAGAATTTTCATTGTTGTTAAGGTACAAACACAACAAATCCTTACTGGATTTAAAGTGACAGTCCTCAAGAGCCTCGGAACTTACTGGAATAAACTTGCTTTTGGCATTGGTAGTACCGCTACTTTTTGCAAACCACTTGATAGGAGTGGGCCAAAAGAGATTTTGTTCACCTCTTCGAGATCTTTCAATCAAGGGCGCTATATCTTCATAATTTACCAAGGGAACCCGTTCCCTGAACTCATCGTACTTGAGATCATCCGAAAATCCATATTGTCTGCCCAATACCGTATCCTTGGAAAAATCCATAAGTTGATGTAGTACTTCGTTCTGTACATCCAAAGGATATTTCAAAAAAAGCTCAATTTGATGGTAGCGCTTTTTCAACAACCAGGAAGCGATGCTATTGAATAATGGTATTGGCATTTTAGGTATATTTGACCCATATGGACCATGGGTCTAAAAGCTAAAATAGCGTATCTTAATCTCATTATCAAATCAACTAAAATTCGGTAATCCAACTATGCTTTTTGAAGGTGTTTTGCGTAAAATGCGAACTGAAATAGGAAGTCCTATCCAGTACTTTTTGGTTTTTGAGAATGATTTCATCAACATGAACCAAGCCTTGAATCGAGAGCTCAAAATTGAGTTTATCAAATATCAATGTCTTGGTACTGGCAAAAATGAACCTATCTACCGGCAAGGATTTTGTAAATCCTATTTTTATGAAAGTGCGGCCGCAGGAGAGTGGATTATGAAGCCGGAATTAAGTACTGCCCATTTGGGCAAAGAGGACCGTGACCTGGAATACGAAAAAAGGGTGCAATTGCAACCCCATATTGTGTATTTGGCCAACTCTAGCAATGTAAAGGTGGGGGTGACTCGAAAAAGTCAAGTTCCAACCCGGTGGATAGACCAAGGGGCCCATGAAGCCATTGAAATTGTAGAAGTTCCCAATCGGTATTTGGCGGGTATCACAGAAGTAGCCCTTAAATCCCATGTTAGCGACAAGACCAGCTGGCAGAAAATGCTAAAAAATGATATAGAAGATGTGGATTTAGTCGAATGGCGACAAAAACTCAAGTCGTACATTCCTACCGAGGTTGCTGATTATTTCATAGAAAACAAAACTGAGACCCACCTAGAATTTCCAGTTTTACAGTATCCTGAAAAAGTTAAAAGTATTAATCTAGAGAAAATTCCATCTTTTTCCGGGACGCTAAAAGGCATAAAGGGCCAATATCTCATTTTTGAGGACAATACCGTCTTTAATGTTCGCGGACATGAGGGGTATTATGTTGGCATCAATATAAACTAGTCCTTTACTTCACGGAATCCTTTTCTTTCTTCTTTTTACCCAACAAACCGCCCAAAAGGGATTTAGCTGTATTCTTCACTGGGTCTTCTTGGGTGCTTGTTGAGTCCTTTTCCTTGTCCGTACCTCCTAGTAAACTGCCAAGTACCTCTCCAGTAGATGACTTTGTTGTTCCTGTGGAGTCTTTTTCCTTACCTAAAACATTGGACAATAAATCCTTGGCGGAGTCTTTTCCTTTATTGAGGAGTTTTTGCTTTTGGATTTCCACCAATTGATTGGTTAACTGACTTACTCCGGAAGTTAAGTCGGTTTTAACCGTTGGATTCGTATAGCTCCCTCCAATATTGGCCACTACCGGAATGGTTAGATTTTCCATATCAGACTCGTCCAATTGTGCGATGAGATTATTCACTTCGCTTCCCAAATATTTGGCGGGCACATCCAATGTAGCCTGATATGCCAATTCTTTTTCAAAATTATGGCTGCCTGAAACATTCACAGCTATGTCCTTGTAATTGACCGTAAAGGGTTTGACTTGAACTGCTCCATTATCAAAACTCAAGGCAGTTTTTAAATCACTCAGATTCAAATCTTTGGTATCCAAAAAATTGAGTTGTCCACCAAAAGCTGAAAGCAATGGTGCTTTTTCAGCATTCACTTGGGTAGCCAGCAGTTCGGCCAACATATCCCCAGAAAGTGAAGTCAAATTGGGGGTCAAGTCTTTTTTCAAATTTCCAGATATTTTAATATCTGAGTTCAATTTTCCTTGAAGTGCATTGGCAATAGGAGCTATCGCTTTAAACAATTCCAAAGCTTGAAAGGATTCCCCTATGTTGAAATTGTCCATTCCCAAACTCATATCAAAAATTGGGGTCTCCTCTTTGGTCGAAACAACACCTTGCAGACCGAGTGTCCCCCCAAAAAGACTGGATTGCAGGTTTTTTACAACCGCTCTCTCATCTTTGATGACCAAAGTACCCTCCACATCTTTAAGATTAAGATTATCATATAGCACAGAACCGGCTTTCGCATTGATAGTGCAGTCCAAAAAGGATGGGATTTTCATCGCTTCTCCATCTTCGGAAGAGGTCTCTGAACCCTCCTCTCCTTCATCTCCATCAACCATAAAATCGTTCAAAGCCAGGGTATTCGAAGTCAAACTAAAATTACCCTCAATGGGTTCTTCGTTAAAAAGATAACCCAACAAGTTGGTCAATGTCCCAGACGCCTTGAAATCGGATTGTCCTGTTTTACCATCAAAAGAGTTCAAAGAAACGGTTTGAGGATTAAAGGTCAGGGAAGCCGCATCTATGGCGATGGGATGTTTTAGTTCTTCACTATTGTATTCAAATCCATTTAGCTCCAGATTTCCAGAAGTCCTGGTGTTTTCATAGCGCTTATTTTCTACCGAAGCCATATCAAATGCTGTAGTTATATCCGCATTTAAAAGCCCTTTTAAGTCATAATCCTCTGGTATTGGATAGGCTTGTGCTAGGTTTGCCAAATTCATTTTACCATCAGCATGTGCATTTACCTTGGTATTTCCCAACAGGTCCGTGATTCTAGACCGAAGATTGAACTTATCCTGCCCTATGGCAAAGGAAAGCTGCTTTATGTCCACAAAAGTGTCTTCTGTAATGCCCGTCTTGTTCTCAACAACTGCATCAATCACAATATTTCGTACCGTTTGAGGTAAATCAGGATATTTGAAAGATGCGTTATCTGAATTCATTTGGATGGAAAACTTGGGAATATGCTCCTCATCTACAACACCCTTAAACTCTCCGTTGACTTTGAATTCTCCCGTAGTCTGCACATTTTCAATGTTTTTTGAATAGGCTTCAGGAATAACTGCCAAAAAGTTCTTGAAGTCCGAAGATGGCGTTCCAAAAGTGATATCCACTTCTTGGTTATCTTCATTCACCTGAACAAAACCATTAAAAACCAAAGGCAATTGGTTGACCAAGGCCTTGTTTTCCAAAAAGGAATATTTGTTGTTTTTCAAGTCAATGCCGATTAGGGCATCCAAAAACAGTTTGTTGTTGTTTAGGTAGCGGGTGCTGTCCAATTCAAAAGAAACCAAGGCATCCGTAGTTGTTTTTAGTTCGGAAGTCTCCAAGGAAAGGTCTCCGGTTCCCGAATGGTTCATTTCCGTAATTTCCAGATGCATTCCGCTGGCAAAGTCGTCATAGCTAATATCTGTATTGGTAATATTGTAGGATTCTAGGGCTAGTTTGAAACTATTTGAAGCATCAGATTCTTCGGCAGCCACATCACCTGCATTCTTAGACACATCATAATTGGCATTTTCATTTTCGTCTACCTTTATGGAAAGTTGAGCATCAGAAATATTCAGTGTCTGGACGGATATTGGGTCTTCGGCGCTTTTAAAAAGTTCAGTAAGGGCCATTTTCAATTCCACTTCCCCCGCAGCAAAAAGGGTATCTCCTTCAAAGGGAGCATGATTGGTCAAAGCAATCCCTTTTAATGACACATAGGCCTTTGGAAAACTTTTAATCAAACTCAGGTTGGCCTCTTCGAAATCCAAAGTGGCATTAATACTGTTATTGACCTTGTTTTTGATGATATCGGCAATCTTACCTTCGAGGAAAAAAGGTAAAGCAACTACCAAAGCGATGAGAATCCCAAGAATTATTCCTGTGATTTTGAGGAGTTTTTTCTTCATGACAATAAGATTTGAGATAACAAAGTAAAAAAGAAGGAATCAATCCAGCGATATCTCTTCCCCTATTTTTAAGTTAAATCTTCTTCGCAATAGATATACGAAGAAATATAGCAAAGGGGTGTCCAAGAAGGCAATAAAAACTTTAAAAACGAATCCACTAATCACCAATCCGTAGAAAAGACTCCATGGAATCTCACCAAATGAGCATAGTAATAGGACGACGGTAAACGTATCAATAAACTGGGAGGAGAAGGTGGAAAAATTGTTCCTGAGCCATAAATACTTCCCCTTGGTGACCCGTTTCCAAAAATGATAAATCTGAATATCCACAAATTGGGCCAGCAAATAGGCCATCATCGACGCGAAGACGGCCACAATGGTATTTCCGAATACCTCCTTGAATTTAATGTCCGATACGGGTGACCAATCGGTAGCTGAAACGGCAGAAGCGGTGTATATTATGGCCAAGGAAAAAACGGAGGCAAATATACCAGCCACCACGACTTGATTTGCCTTTTTCTTCCCAAAAATTTCCGAAATCAAATCAGTTATCAAAAACGTCAAGGGGTATGGCAAAATCCCAACCGAAACCTCAAAAAGGGGCGCACCTAAAACGGTAACATCACCAAAAGGTTTCCAGAAAAAGAATTTTTGAAAAATAAGATTGGATACCACCAAAGAGGTGATGAATAAAGCGCCTAAATATAAATAGATGGAAAAGGCAACTCGTTTGTCTTTTTGCGTCATTCCCTATTTAATATTTAAACTAAAGGGCATTTTGGCCTGTATGCCCCGCTTTTCTGAAAATTGTTTGAATTCCTTTAAAATATTGTAAGCCTCTGAACCTATTTCTTCCTCAATAATTGCAGAACCTATTTTAGTCTTGGAATCACTGATTTCCTCCATAAATTTTTCAAAATTCGATTTATATCTCGGATACTTACGAATGCCATAAAACTCCAAATCAGCCAACTGTGCCGCAGCATCTATGGCATCTTCCAAACTACCCAACTCATCGACCAAACCCAATTTATGGGCTTCCACCCCACTCCAAACCCTTCCTTGGGCCACAGCGTCTACTTCTTCAACAGTCATCTCCCTACCAGATGCTACACGCTGTAAAAAAGTATTATAGGTGTCTTCAATGCCTTCACGCAGTACATCCCTAAAACCATCTGTCATAGGTTCAAAAAGGGAATAATCTATGGAATTTTGGTTGGTCCCTACTTGCTCCGCATTGATTCCGACTTTATCGGCAAGCTCATTCACGTTGGGAACCGTGCCAAAAACACCTATGGAACCTGTTATACTTGTGGGTTCCGCAAAAATCTTATCAGCTCCGGCACCAATGTAGTAGCCTCCAGATGCTGCCACATTTCCAAAGGAAACCACGACGGGTTTACTCCTTTTGGACACTTCTACTTCTCTCCAAATAATATCAGACACTAAGGCACTGCCACCAGGGGAATCTACTCGAAGTACAATGGCTTTCACGTTATCATCATCAACAGCTCTTTGGAGTGACCTATTGATAAGCCCTTGTCCAATAAATTCTCTATCCCCTTCCCCATATAAGATTTCGCCTTGTGCATAAATTACAGCGACCTTGTCCTTTCCGGTTTGTAGATTCCTATATTTTACTTTATCCACATAATCAAAAAAGTTGACATAGTTGGGTGTATCATCTTCTTCCAGACCCAATTCTGTTTTCAAAACTTCTTCGTACTCATCATGAAATAGTAAATCATCTATTAAACCAGATGCCACCGCATATTCTGGAGTTCTTGCCCCAAGGGTATCGGCAATGCTGTTCAAATCGGCTTGATTGATGTTTCTGGAATTCGAAATATCATTTATCATGGTATTCCAAAGGGAAGAAATCAACTCGCGAATCTGGGTGCGGTTTTCCTCACTCATGGAATTGGAGAGATATGGTTCTACGGCACTTTTGTACTTACCGTGTCGAATTACCTCCATCTTTACTCCGGATTTTTCCTGTAAATCCTTAAAATAAAGCACTTCAGACGCTAATCCCTTAAAATCCATGGCTCCAACGGGGTTTAAATATACCTGGTTGGCAACGCTGGCCAAATAGTAGTCCTTTTGTGTGAAAAAGTCTGAATGGGCAAAAATGAATTTCCCGGACACTTTAAAATCCAAAAGGGCTTTTCGAATTTCCTGGGTTTGTGCCAAACCCGTTCGAAGAAAACTAGTGGTTAAACTGATTCCCTTTATGTTTTCATCCATGCCAGCTTGCTCAATAGCATGCAGAATCTCATCCAATCCAACTCTCTTTTCCCCAAAACCAGCGAAAGGATCGGAATCATCTCTTCCCACATAATCTTTTACAGGCTTGGAAAAACCAAGTTTTAAAACCGAATTCTTTTTTACTACGACTCCCTTGTCCGAACTGTCTAGTAGCAAGGTAAACACAAAGAACATGACAAACAATATTCCAAATGCCACAAGTGTTCCCAATATCGACGCCAAAAGATTCCTCAAAAACTTCATTCCCTTACATTTTAATCGATGCCAAAGATAACCATTGTTGTATTGTTTTGCTTAATTTGGCAAGCTGATTATGAGTAAGGGACACAAGGCATATTTATCACTGGGCAGCAATTTAGGGAACCGCTTTTTTACCCTCCAAAAAGCCATCTTTGAAATCAATCGAAAGGCGGGTAAAATTGAACAGCTTTCGTCTATTTATGAAACCCCCGCAGTAGGTTTTGAAGGGGCCGACTTTTTGAACGCTTGTTTGCGTATTTCGACGGAACTTGCTCCATCCGACTTGTTGGAAACTCTTCTTTCCATAGAACGCCACTTTGGTAGGGAACGTAAACAAGACATTGGATATGAATCCAGAACCTTGGACATCGACCTTTTGCTTTATGATAATGAGATAATTTCCTCGGATACCCTTGTGGTACCTCATCCCAAAATGCATGAAAGGGCCTTTGTACTCAAACCCTTGGCCGACATAGCTCCTCAATACTATCACCCGGTTCAAAACAAGGATATTAGAAATTTACTGCAACAGGTAAAGCAACGGGAAGCACTGCGCAAAAGTCCCTTAAAGTTCTTTAAGGACCGCAGTTCATTGTTTGCCCAACTTCAATTTTTAGCCATTGAAGGGAATATTGGCGCTGGTAAGACCACCTTATCCAAAATGATTGCCAAAGACTTCAATGCCAAATTGGTATTGGAACGCTTCGCTGACAACCCTTTTCTTCCTAAATTTTATGAGGACCAAAGCCGTTATGCCTTTCCCTTGGAAATGTCCTTTTTGGCCGATAGGTATCAACAATTCACTGATGATACCACACAATTTGACCTTTTCAAGAACTTTATGGTCAGTGATTATGACATTTTCAAGTCCCTGATTTTTGCAAAAATCACCTTGCAAGAGGATGAATTCAACCTATACCGTAAGGTCTTCAATTTTATGTACAAGGAGGTGAAAAAGCCTGATATTTATCTGTATCTCTATCAAAACACAGAGCGTTTATTGGATAACATCAAACAAAGAGGCCGTTCCTATGAGCAAAATATTCCATCCGATTATCTTGAAAAAATAAATCGAGGATATCTGGATTTTATCAAAGGGCATCCCCAACAAAACAGCATCTTATTGGATTTAAGCGATTTGGATTTTGTATCCCGACCATCCGACTACGAATCCATTTTGGAGCAGTTGGAAGACCAAATCCTTTTAACCCATTTTTAAGAGAATTTTTGGAAAATGTTTGGATATAACGAATGGTTTTATTTTATTAGCCCTCTCTTTAAGAGAAACTAACTAACTCGAACTATATGTAGAAGCCCTGATTGTTCAGGGCTTTTTTTGTGCATTGAACTTACTCCAGATATCCCAGACCACAACACCAGCACTCACAGAAATGTTCAAGGAGTGCTTGGTTCCAAATTGAGGGATTTCCAAAACAAGGTCGCATGTCGAAACCACTTCCTGCGAAACTCCTTTTACTTCATTCCCAAATATCAAGGCAAGGGATTCGTTATTTTTCGGAGAAAACTCTTGAAGAAGGGTTGCCTGCTCCGCCTGTTCTATGGCAATCGTTTGAATTCCCTGTTCCTTTAGCTCCTGAACCAACTCCAAAGTGTTTTCCCGATACTCCCAATCCACACTTTCTGTAGCTCCGAGGGCCGTTTTGCGAATATCCTTGTGAGGAGGGGTAGCTGTAATGCCGCATAAAAATATTTTCTCCACCAAAAAGGCATCTCCCGTTCTAAACACCGAGCCAATGTTATTCAAACTGCGAATGTTATCCAGAATTACAATTACAGGCATCTTAGTTGCTTGCTTGAACTCTTCCACATTCAACCTGTCCAGTTCGCTATTCTGCAGTTTTCGCATACTTACTTTTCAACTTTAGGATTCAAAATATCAACAAAAATTTTTGAGGTCTAGGGAAAAAGGTATTTTCGTTCGTACCGATTTTGGGCAAAATTAAACGAATACCGTCGCCTTGGCAACCAAAAAACCATCCAAAAAAGTGACTCCCTTAATGCAGCAGTACAGTGCCATTAAGATGAAGCATCCTGATGCCTTGTTGCTTTTTCGTGTGGGGGACTTTTATGAAACTTTCGGGGAAGATGCCATTAAGGCCGCTAAGATTTTGGGCATTATCCTTACCCATAGAAATAATGGCGGGGACAAGACGGAACTGGCTGGATTTCCGCATCATTCCTTAAATACCTATTTGCCCAAATTGGTAAAAGCCGGCCAACGGGTGGCTATTTGCGACCAATTGGAAGACCCCAAACAGACCAAAACCATTGTAAAACGCGGGGTTACAGAATTGGTCACACCTGGAGTGGCCCTAAACGACGATATTCTCAATTCCAAAAGCAATAATTTTTTATGTGCGCTGCACTATGGGTTCAAAAAATTCGGTATTGCCTTTTTGGATATTTCCACGGGAGAATTTTTGACCTCTCAAGGTTCTTTGGAGCAAGTGGATAAATTGCTTCAGAACTTTTCTCCGAATGAGGTCTTGATTTCCAAGAGCCATAAAAAAGAGTTCTCTGAACAATTTGGTTCCACCTACCATACTTTCTTTTTGGAGGATTGGATTTTTCAGGATGATTTTGCGCATGAACGTCTCACCCAGCATTTCAAGACGCGTTCCTTACAAGGTTTTGGCGTGGACCATCTTAAAGATGGGATTGTGGCCTCAGGAGCGGTTCTGCATTATTTATCCGAAACCCAGCATACCCGTCTGCAACATATCAATAAAATTCAACGGATTGTTGAGGAGGATTATGTTTGGATGGACCGATTTACCATTCGCAATCTGGAATTGTATCACTCCCACAATCTCAACGCCATAACGCTAATCGATGTCATTGATAAAACACTTTCTCCCATGGGTGGAAGGCTGCTAAAG
Organism: Flagellimonas sp.; assembly: GCF_965601775.1. Lineage (GTDB taxonomy): Bacteria > Bacteroidota > Bacteroidia > Flavobacteriales > Flavobacteriaceae > Flagellimonas. The sequence continues at coordinate 712,704 of NZ_OZ271837.1, read as the reverse complement.
CGTTGGCTCGCACTCCCTTTAAAAAATATTGATGCCATCCAAGAGCGACATCAGATAGTTGCACATTTGAAGGCATCCGAAACCGCATTGGAGAAAATTCGCCATTGGATTTCTGGTATGGGTGATTTGGAACGTCTCATTTCCAAATTGGCCACGGGAAAAATCAATCCCAAAGAGGTCATCCAATTAAAAAATAGTTTGGAAGCTTTAATTCCCATGCGACAAATTGCTGTTGAAAGTAAAAATGAAGCTTTATCGCAATTGGGAAATGCAATGGATACCTGTGATGCTTTGCGCTCCAAAATAAAAGAGGTTTTGAATGAGGAAGCTCCTATTCAAATTGCCAAAGGCAACGTCATCGCAGAGGGATATTCCGAGGAACTGGACGAATTGAGAAATCTGGCCTTTTCCGGGAAGGACTATCTAGACAAGATGCTGGCCCGAGAGATGGAAGAAACAGGCATCACTTCCCTTAAAATAGCGTCAAATAATGTGTTCGGATACTATATTGAGGTTCGAAATACGCACAAAGACAAAGTCCCCGAAACTTGGATTCGCAAACAGACTTTGGTCAACGCAGAACGCTATATCACTGAAGAACTCAAGGAATACGAAGCCAAAATATTGGGAGCTGAAGAACGCATCCATAGTCTGGAACAGCAGCTTTTTGAGCAATTGTTGGTATGGATGCAGGAATATATTGCCCCTGTTCAGAAAAATGCGCAATTGGTCGCTCAATTGGATTGCCTTTGTGGTTTTGCTTGTCTGGCCCAAGACAACAATTACAACTTACCGGAAATGAAAGACTCCACTGCATTGGAAATTCGGGATGGGCGTCATCCTGTTATAGAAAAACAGCTTCCTCCTGGGGAGAGCTACATTGCCAATGATGTGATTCTGAATCGAGAGGAGCAGCAAATCATCATGGTCACTGGACCGAACATGAGTGGTAAATCGGCCATTCTACGTCAAACTGCCTTGATTACCCTTTTGGCTCAAATGGGAAGTTTTGTACCTGCTGCCTCTGCCAAAATTGGCGTAGTCGACAAAATTTTTACCCGAGTGGGTGCCAGCGATAATATCTCGTTGGGCGAATCCACTTTCATGGTGGAGATGAACGAAACCGCCAGTATTTTGAACAATCTTTCGGAACGCAGCTTGGTGTTGTTAGATGAAATTGGTCGGGGGACCAGTACCTATGATGGAATTTCTATTGCTTGGGCCATTTCGGAATACCTGCATGAACATCCGGCCAAGGCCAAAACCTTATTCGCTACGCATTATCACGAACTGAATGAAATGACCAAAACCTTTTCCCGAATCAAAAATTATAGTGTTTCGGTGAAAGAAGTCAAAAACAATGTGCTATTCCTGCGGAAATTGGTTCCTGGAGGAAGTGAACATAGCTTCGGAATCCACGTAGCCAAAATGGCTGGAATGCCCCAGCAGGTGGTGCAAAAAGCTGGGAAAATTCTAAAGAAGCTGGAAAAATCCCATTCAAGTGAGGAGATTACCGATAAACTGGAGCAAGCTTCCGCGGATGAAATGCAGTTGAGCTTTTTTAATCTGGATGACCCGCTTTTGGAAGAAATTCGAGATGAAATATTACATCTGGATATTGATACCCTGACCCCAGTGGAAGCGCTGATGAAACTTAATGAAATTAAACGGCTTCTCACCAAAAAGAAGAAAGCTTCCTCTTAAAATCCTTTTGTATTTACAGAAATGTATTAAATTTGCATCCGCATCTTTGGAAAGGGATGCATGTTCTTTAAAATGCGAAAATAGCTCAGTTGGTAGAGCATCACCTTGCCAAGGTGGAGGTCGCGGGTTCGAATCCCGTTTTTCGCTCCAAAACGCTGCTTGCAGCGTTTTTTTGTTTAAGTCTGGCTCGAGTGGTGGAATTGGTAGACACGTTGGACTTAAAATCCAATGGCCATTGTGGCCGTGCGGGTTCAAGTCCCGCCTCGAGTACCAATGAATAGAAAAGTCGTAACTAATGTTACGACTTTTTTGTTTTGGGGCTTGCCCAAATTTTAATTTGTAAAAAGTCCGAAAACAAAATGACAATCATATTATGATTGACTTTTTTATTCTCAACAGGTTCGAGTGGGACTCAGCGAAGCTAATTCCCGCCTCGAGTACAACGAGAGAAGCTCTTACGAGGTAAGGGCTTTTTTTATGGAACAGAGTGAACATAAAAAGGGACTTGTGTTTACTGCCGGCGAATGCCGGTGACCGCCTCGAGTACCAATGAATAGAAAAGTCGTAACATTAGTTACCGCTTTTTTGTTTTTAACAGGCTCAAATGCCACATATGGTTAGAAGGAAATCAGCGCCAATAATGATTTGAAAAAAATTGATTAATCAAAATACTTTTCAAGTTCTTCCAACTCTTTTTTTTCAGGAAACTGAACCTTTAGGTTGTCATATATTCTTTTTCCTTCAGCACATCCGGTCCGGTTATATTTGCACCAACTTCCATAAGTCAAGGTCAATCGATAATTTACGTTATACTCATTTGGATAAATCCGTTTTGCCAATAGGTACTGAAATACCGCATTGTGATGATGGCCCTTTTCCAACCATTTATCACCATCTTGGATGTAGAAGAGATATTTATCCGTACTTTTCTTTATTTTGATTTCATCCAATTCTGCCTCATAGTTTTGGATGCCTTTGTAGCCCATCATTGTGAATCCAACTGCAAATATGGAAACCACAATCCCAATTACCCATATTCTAATGTTCTCCTTTCGGTTTTCTTCGATTACTTTTCTTCGTATTTCACGCAATTGACTTTTTGTAACCGTCTTGGTTTCAATTTCCCCTTGGGAGAACTTCCGGTAATCATCACGGAGTCTTTCAAACCCACTTCCACGACGGAAGGGGTTTCGCTTGTGTAATAACTTTTTGTTATTACGAAGTATTACAATCATGCTCTGAATGCTCCCTTCTCCTCCCATAAAATATGGGTGTTGGGAAATAGGGAATTGTTACAAAGTCACTAGCTTACTTTTTGATAATGGCGAGTAACCCATCGGGAAATCGTTGTGTAGATTAGTATCATAACCAAAAACCCAAATATTTCTTCGAACATCTTCTAATTATACTTTTCTCTGATTTAGCTTTTTAGTCATTACCAAATTTTCATAGGTGTTTTCCTCCATGGGAAAATCTACTGTCCCAATTACTTCAAAGCCTTGTCTTTTATAGAATGCAATTGCCCCTTCGTTTTTTACATAAACCTCCAAATTCAATTGGTCAAAACCTTTGTTGGCAACCAGCTTTTCCACATTGCTCAATAGCCCATAACCCACTCCTTTTCCTTTAAACCTTTCCAAGACATACAATTTGCCAAGTTCAGGAAGTCGAATTTTCCTAATGGGGCATAGACTATCAAACAAGATTTCCGCCACACCGATAGGGTTACCGTTCATGTAAGCAATTTGCAATTGGTCAGGACTGGCTTCCAAAGTCTTTTCGATAATCTCTTTAGAAAATTTTCTATCTATAAAGTTGGCAAACTCGTGCGTAACCCCCTCAACTCCATAAACCTGTATGTAAACAGTTTTCAACAATATTGATATTCTCAATGAATCCTCAAGCTTGGCCTTTTCAAATGTAATTTGATTCATCTGGGTCTACTAAAATCGTTTAGTTCAATTTTCAATTTAAGGATAATTAAAGTTGTCCTGGAAAAGGTTGGTCACAATAGGACGCAATGCACTAAAGCATTGAACTATTTGGCAGTAAATTGGAATTAAAAACTACATTTAAGTATAAAATTAGGTTCGAATATTTATTTTAACTACATTTAGGTTAAATATATCATTATGAGCAAACATCATCTTGGAGAATTCGAGGAGGTAGTTCTGCTGACCGTGGCCATTTTACAGGACGAAGCCTACGGCATCGCTATTATAGATGAAATGGAAAAACGATTGGACCGGAAGGTCAGCATTGGGGCCTTGCAAACGGTATTGAGGCGATTGGAAAAAAAAGGGCATCTCTCTTCCAAGCTGGGGGAGGCGACGAAAGTACGAGGGGGCAAGCGTAAACGTTATTTTTCGCTGACCAGCTATGGGAGGAGAACTTTGGAAACTACCAAAGAACAACGATTGAGATTATGGAACGCTATTCCAAATTTGAACTAGAGTAATGGTTAGGCCCAAAAAAGTCCACAATAGTCCCCCAAAAAGAATGCTTTCCTTTTTTCGCTGGTATTGCCGACCGGACTATGTAGAGGACTTGGAAGGAGATTTAAGGGAGCGGTTTGCAAATCATATGGAAGAAAAGGGAGTAGGTCAGGCAAAGCGACTTTTCACCTTGGATGTGCTCCGGCTTTTCAGACCTGGACTTATTAGGTCATTTCCAAACTGGACAAACATTTTTAATCAAGATATGTTCAAAAACAATTTAAAAATTGCCTTCAGGCACATTCGGAATCAAAAACTATACTCTTCCATAAAAATTGGAGGATTGGCTTTAGGTATAGGAGCTTTCTTGATTCTGGCCCTATATCTAAAAAATGAATTTGGCTATGATGACTTCTATCCCAACAAGGATAGAATGTATAGGGTCACCACTAAATATTTGGAAGAAGGGTTTCAGGGTGTCGATTTTCCAGCACCATTTTCAAAGGCCTTGCAAAATGATTTCCCTGAAGTGGAAAAAGCAGGTCGGTACATTCCAAGTCCATGGTTTAACCAAATAAGGCCAGAGGGAAGTTTTCAGAACTTCTTTGAGGAAGGTGCCGCATATGTGGATGTCGAGCTTCTTGAAATTCTTGATATCCCATTGGTCCATGGAGACTACTCAAAGTCATTCACCAAACCTAATTCAGTATTGATTTCAGAGTCTAAGGCCCGGAAGTATTTTCCTGGAACCAATCCAATCAACCAAAGGATTGTAATCAACAACAATTTGGATAATCCCCACACCATAGTTGGAGTTTTCCAGGATTTTCCAGAAAATTCACATATCGATTTCGATTTTATGTTGAGTTTAAGTGGTGTTGAGTTTTGGCCAGAGGAACAGCAGTATTGGGGTGCCAATATGTACGACGTATATACCCTTTTGAAGCCCGGTGTGGACCCTACTGATTTTGAAAGAAAAGCACAAAGTATCATTACCGATTATTTCTTGCCCAGTTATCAAGAACGGGAATTTGCCAACCCCACTGAAATAGCTAATAATATGGAGCTGAAATTGCAGCCCATAGAAGATATTTATCTTGAGTCTGCCGATATACGAGACAATCTTTCCCATGGCAATGAGCAGATACTTTGGCTTTTTGGCTTTTCAGGGATTCTAATAATCATTATAGCTGCCATCAATTTCGTCAATCTTTCCACAGCTAGGTATTCATTGAGGGCAAAGGAAATTGGAATGCGCAAGGTGGTAGGTGCGGATAGAAGCAGTATCATGAAGCAATTCTTAACGGAAGCTATTATTTTTTCACTTATCGCGGCAATTATAGGATTGGTTTTAGCGTGTATTTTTCTACCATTTCTAAATAGCATTACTGACAAATCCCTTCATTTTTCACTGGACATGCTGGCCTATCTTCCAATATTGATAAGCTCTGCAGTTTTATTGGGACTTGTCACCGGAAGTTACCCATCCTTTTATCTTTCCAAATTAGGAGGTATGTCCATGCAAGGACCTAAACTGGACGGCAGTAATAAAAAGTCAGTTTTTAGAAGTTCGCTGGTTATATTCCAGTTTGCCATTTCTGTTATACTAATTATCTGTACCATAGTGGTTTACGAACAAATGCAGTTCGTAATGAATAAAGATCTCGGTTTTAAAAAAGATAAGGTAGTCCTAATTAAGGGAACGGATGCCCTTGGGGATAAGGTAAGTCTTTTCAAGGAGGATATACTTCAAATTCCACATATTAGGAGTGCTTCTATTAGTGATTATGTTCCCGTTGAGGAAGGAAGACGTTACAGTGATTCTTTTTGGAAAGATGGCAAACAAAACACGGAACAAGGGGTTAATGCCCAAATATGGCATGTTGACCACGATTATATTGAAACTATGGGATTGGAAATTGTTCTTGGCAGGGGTTTTGAGGAAAACAACTCTTCCGATTCCACGGGCATCATCATAAGTAAATCCCTAATGGATAAACTTTCGCTAGATAAGGGTATTGGGTCATTAATCGGAACAAAGGAAAGCTCTTGGCGGGTTATAGGGGTAATGAAAGATTTTCATTTTGAATCCTTAGAAAACGAAATTAGCCCTAGCTGTTTGATTTTAGCCAAAAGCCCTTCAATCGTTTCGGCAAAAGTTAGCGGCGCAAATACAGAAGCAGTACTGTCCGCAATTGAAAAAAAGTGGTCAAAACTGGCACCTACCAACCCTTTTAGATACAGTTTCTTGGATGAGCGTTTTGAATTCATGCATAAAGATATTAGCATGGCAGGAAGACTGTTCAATATGTTTGCAATATTGGCCATTTTTATTGCTTGTCTAGGTCTTTTCAGTCTAACAACCTTTATGGCAGACCGAAGTAAAAAGGAAATAGGAATACGGAAAGTGCTTGGAGCATCGGTACTGAGAATCACTAAACTTCTCTCCAAGGATTTCATCAGGCTTGTTTTAATAGGTATTTTGATTGCCATCCCAGTCGGATGGTACATCATGAATGGTTGGTTGAACGATTTTGCATACAGGGTAAGTTTGGATTGGAGCATATTCGTAAAAGGTTCACTTTTGGCCCTTGGAATTGGGATTGTGACGATAAGCTATCAATGTGTTAGTGCTGCATTGCAAAATCCAGTCAACAACTTGCGTAGCTAAGAATGATTTTTTGAAGTTATTTGTCTCAACTAAGTTTCCATAACATACTCCTTCAATCTTAACCTTTTCATTTGGAATTATTTCTATCCGATTACCATCATAGTTCTGGATGCCGTTGTAGCCAATCATTGTGAATCTCCTGCTCCCCCATGTTTGCAACTTGTGGGGCACAACAAGAATAAACGTACAAACCACGGCAGTTTGGGCGTAGTTTTTTTATACCCTACCCAACCCTATACCTTTGTACTAAAAGCGGGATACAGTCGTTCTATCTTTTCGTTTTTTACTATCTTAAAGTACACTTAAACTGAAAGGTTTATTATGAAAAACAGGTCTCTTTTCATTGGACTTTTGTTCCTTCTTGGATCAACACTTTATTCCCAGACAGAAGATGACTTTTTACTGGGTACAATTATTGACCATGAAACGGAAAAACCAATCCCTTTTGCGACCATAAAAGTAGTTGGTAAATCCCTTGGCGTGATTTCAAATGAAGACGGAGGATTTCGAATTCCAAAAAGATATCAGATTGTGGGAAAGGGACTGGAAATATCCTGTATGGGATATGAAAAAAAGGAAATTCCTTTTTCAAATTTAACTACTGGTACACTGAACATAGTCAGGTTAAAAGCAGGGGTTTTTGAACTTCTTGGCGCTACAGTAACAGCAAAACCCAAAAGGCGACTTACACCAAGGAGAATATTAAGAAGAGCCATCCAAAAAATAACCGAGAACTATCCGCAGGAAGCGTTTTCCTATGTGGGTTACTATAGGGATTATCAGCAAAAAGATGATGAGTATTTAAACCTAAATGAGGCCATCCTAAATGTATTCGATTCGGGGTTTAGTCAAAACGACAATGCCACTACCCAAGCCCTGATTTATGATTACAGTCAAAACCTGGACTTTAAAAGGGACAACGAGGCCAACAAACCCTATAACTACTCGACCAGAAATAAAATCATTACCAATGCGAAACTTTTTTCATTTGGGGGTAATGAATTTTACATTTTGCGTATACATGATGCCATTAGAAACTATAGCGCAAAAACATTTTCATATGTTGATGTCTTGGAAAAAGACATTATCAAAAACCACATGTTGACCAGGGAAAAGGACGTTTTGTTAGGAGATGAAAGCATGTTCGTTATAGGCCTAAAGGGTTCAAATTCGAGTTTTGTTGATAAAGGATATACCCAAAGTAGGGTAAACGGGGATATTCGAGCAGAAGGAAAAATTTACATTTCTCAATCTTCCTATGCAATCCACAAAATGGTATATAGCGTGTTTGACCTAACTGAAAACGATAAAAAGTCAAAAAAAAACCAAGGACAAGCGGAAAAAAAACTGTTATATGAAATAGCAGTGGAGTATAAAGAAAATGAAGGGAAAATGTACCCGAATTACCTTTCCATGCATAATACCTTCCAATTAAAAAAAACGTACTTCTTTGTTGAAGAAATAATTTTGGATTCAGAGAAAAAGCGCTTTGTTATCAGGACAAACAATTCTCCTATATTCCTTAAGGAATTTGGTCGACCCAACGTTGAGCTTCGGTATCAAACTAGGAGAATACAGGTTAAAGAAATCAAGAATACCAATGATGGGATTTTAGTCTATCCCAATAGAAAGCAACTAGATGAAATCTTAAAGCAGTACAAGCTAGGTCCTGGCGAAGATAAGATTACGGATACCGACTCCTTTCAATTTGTATATTTCAACATTGTTGACCAATATGGTAATGTATTGAACAAAATAATATATGAAGATTATGAACAATTTAGGGAGTTTTTTACCCAACGGATAAACACGGATTCTTCAATGCCCTTGGATTCGGAATTGTTTATGAAAAAAAACAACCCCATATTTATAGATCAACCTATTGTAAAGCCAGGTAACTTCAATGAATATTGGATGAATACTCCACTAAAAAAATAGTTGATTGAGGAGTTTCAACAAGTTGGTTAACCCAAAGGATTTGTAATGACTTTTTATAAAATCAATCTACTCTTTCCCAAACTACCGTTGGGGCATCAATTACAATCCCTTCCAATTCCACAAATGTGATTACCAGAGTGGTTTCGTTCAATTCCTCGATTTCCGCTTTCGAGTTGGGAGGTAAATTCGAATCTCCAAAAGTGAAAAACGAAATTATATTCCCTTCCAATCGGTAAACTGCATCCGTCCTCACAAGGTCACAAGGTGGTGTGTTTGGTGTTTCTGGCAACTGGCCTAAACCAAAAGAAACATAGTCCGTTTCGTTAAGGAAGGAAATAGTTTCCTGTTGTCTACATTCATTAGCTTCCATGGGATTACCCCGGATGTTCTCAGAAACATACATCCATTCACCGATGAGGTCTTGTCCATTCAAAACTGTTTGGTTTTCATCGCTAGAACAAGAAATGAAAAGTACCAGAGAAGAAACTGAAAAAATTTTGAAACCAAACCGGACAGAGGTAGAGACTGATAACATTAACTTCAATTTCCCGTAAGATAGCCCTTTAATCCGTTTTCACTATGTCCTCCCAATCTTCACCCAAAAAACACTCATAGAACTCCTCATCACATTTTTTGTCACAACCCGAAGGTGGATTGTTCCCCAAAACCAGATTTTCGCAAAAAGCCTGACATAAACCAGGACTTGTTGTTCCAGAATTATCACCAAAATTTCCAGATGTGCATTCTGAATAGCAGATGGCGATAAGGTCCAATTGGTTCTGGGTTGGACCTGGTGGTGGTGGACAATCTCTGTTTTCACATCGCTCCTTAACCCTGGCACATCTTACGAATGAATTCACTAGTGCTTCCTTGTCCTCTTTTTTGCATGAAGAGCATCCAACACTTAGAATCATAATAGAAATCAGGGCTTTACTAAAGATAATCGGTCTTTTAGATTGGATAAAAACGCTTGCTATAGCTTCCAATCCATAGTCTTTATTTTTCATGACTTTTAGATTTAAATAAACAATTGATTTAATTTCATTTCACAAAATTGTTGCATTCCCAATAGCGGAACATAACACCAATGTTTCCAATCGTTCAAAAAAAATTTTAAAGTCATTAGATTAGGTTGCATTTGAACCGAACAAAGTCAAAATCCAGTTCAAAACACTAATCCCTATCTTTAGGAAGGATTAATAGGCAAAATCAGCTTCCAAAAAAATAAATAATGGCAAAAAAGGCAGCACAGACCGCATCCTTTATGGTTCGGTTTACACAAAAAATATATGATGAGAATGGAGAGTCCAAAGTGCAATGGCGCGGCAATGTGTCGCACATACAAGGTGGGGAAGACCTCAACTTTTCCGATTTTAATGATGCTGTGAATTTCATTCAGGAGCATTTGACTGACCTCACCAGAAATGCGACCGATGACCGCTCTTCGGAAGAGCAGGAAAATATTCTTCAGAAAAGCTTTTCGCTTTTCAAAACGGTAGCAGCAACCGGACCCAAAATGATAAAGGATACTCTAAAAGACCCGCGAAAGCAGGTAGCTAACATTCAAGGGCAATTGCACGAGTATGGGGAAGAGCTGTTGGACAAAGTACCCTTGGACCAATGGCGCAATGCCTCAAAATCCGATTTTAAGTCCATTCAAGATTCTTTGGAAAAACTCTCGCATTCTGTAGCTGATTTGAGCAAAAAGGTTGACGCCATACACCAAGCAAGCACCAAAAAGACTACCTCTCGAGCTAAATCATCCTCCAGCAAAGCAAAATAGTTCGTGTCACAACAGGAATTGACAGACCAATTAGCGAGCTATAAGAAATTTCAGCTCGAAGCACCCATCCGATTTCAAACCTTGGGGCAGTTTGCCCTTTGGCGCGATGATGAAAAAGTCAATGCCAAAGATTGGGGACGTGACAAGACCATCCAGCTCATCCAATACTTGATTTCCTACCGACATAAACATGCGCTTCATAAAGAGTCTATTATGGACCATCTATGGGAAGAAGGGGATGACCGAGATTTTAAAGTGGCTCTCCATGGGGTGAACAAAGTTTTGGAACCCAAAAGACCCTCAAGAACAGAAGCTATTTACGTGCAACGCCAGGGAGTGACCTATCAATTGGATTTGGATCTGGTTTGGATTGATGTGGAGGCATTGGAAAAGTATATTATTTTGGGTAACAAGGCCTTGGGAGATTATCCAAAAATCGCTCAGGAGGCCTACCAGGAGGCCATAGCATTATATAAAGGGGGCTATTTGCCCAACCGAATTTTTGAAGATTGGTCATCTGAGGAGCGTGAAAAGATACAAGTGCTGATTCTAGGCGCATTGGTCAACCTTGCTGAACTTTTAGTGGATACCAATCCAATGGAAAGTGTCCGTTTAGCGCAGCAAGCGATTGCCATCGATAAAACCTGGGAAGATGCGTACCGTATTCAAATGTCTGCCTATATCGTTAAAGGGAATCGCCCCCAAGCCCTGAAAACCTATCAAAAGTGTGCTGATATTTTGGAGGAAGAATATGGAATTGGTCCACTCCCCGCTACCAAAGCCTTGCTAAAAGAGATTGAAGCTATTGCCTGATTAAAAATTTCCATTTTTTCCTCCCCTCGGGAAGCCCTACTTACAAAGGGAACAAAACACTTTCTTCCAAAAAATGTATCCCCTGCACCTCATCTGTAACTCAATTGTAACCACCTGATTCTATGTTTGCATTGTAAAATGAAATACATCAGAAAATAATTTAGATATGGCAACAAAAGCAAAACAAACAGGAATTGAAAAAGCCACAACCAAAGTTCTTGGTTTGACCACAAAAGCGAACAACTTTGCTTTGAGCACTACGGAAAAAGCCTTTGACACTTCTTTTGGTTTGGCCCATAAATCACTGGACCTTACATCAAAAGTGATAAAGAAAGGATTGGACATCACTGCAACGCAACAAGATCTTGTATTTGATGTATTGAACGGAATCAAGAAGAGAATCATTAAAAACTAGGAACATTTCTTAGATACCAAGTGTGCAACTGAGTTGTAACCCACTACATCTAGATTTGCACCATCAATAAAACGATAATAATACTTTCAAAATAAAATATCATGGCGACAACAACAGCAAAAGGAAAAAAAGAAAACGTAAAGAGCCTGAACAAATCATTGGTAAATGCCACAATGGCCACAATCAACACTACTATTGAGCATGGCGAAAAATGGCAAGTTTTGACCAAAAAATTGGTTAAGAAGTCTGAACCCGTACGTAGAAAGCAGATGGATATGTTCTTTGATACTGCCGCTTCCGTTAAGAAACAAGTGAATTCTGGGAAAGAAAGAACCATGGAATTGGTAGGCTACGATGGGGAAACTATGGAGCGTGCTTTTGAATATGTCTCTAAAACCCCTGTCGGTAAAAAAGTATTGAAAGTAACTGAGGACATCAAAGAGAAGGTTACTGAAAACCCAATGGTAAAAAAGGTTGAAGAAACAGCTGAAAACCTAAAAGCAAAAAGTACCGCAAAATTCAATGACCTTAAGGAAGATGTATTAGGTCAAGCCAAAAAGGTTATCAATAAAGGCGAAGAATTTGTTGATGAAGCTTTAAAACAAGGGAAAAGCAATGTAACCAAAGCTAAGAAAACTGTAAAAGCTAAAGCTACAAAAACCTCTAAAAAAGCAGTAGCCCAAGCTCAAACTGCTAAAAAAACTGTAGCTAAAGTAACAGAGGAAGTTAAGGCCACTGCAAAAGACGATTTAAAGCTAATCAAAGGGATTGGACCAAAATTGGAGCAGCTTTTTAATGAAAATGGTATTGAAACCTTCGCACAATTGGCAAAAGCCAGCGAAGCCAAAATCAAGTCCATTCTTGAAAAAGCAGGTCCTGTATTTAAGAGCGTTAACTTTTCAAATTGGGTAAAAGAAGCCCAAGAGCGTGCTTAAGAAGACGGTAATTCAACCCAAGTAATAGTAATTCTAATACTGAACGTGATGAAAAAAAATAAGAGCAATAAAAAATCAAAAGGTATCATAAGCAGTGCGATGGCTAAAACCAAAGACCTGGCCCTAAAAGCCAATGAAACAGCACTTGCTAAGACTGAAGAAGTTGTAACCACCTCTTTGGAGATTACCGCACAATGGCAAACTGTTGCCGATAAAGCCCTTAAAGGTGGCTTGAAGCTAGCAGCCAAGCAGCAAGATTTGATTTTCGATATTCTAAACGAGGTCAAAGGTGATTTGAAAATCGGAAGAAAGAAATTCAATAAGCTGGTAGCATAAACCGCTTTGGTTATTTTAAGTTAGTTAGTAAAACCAGTTTGTCCCTTACCGGACTTACTGGTTTTTTAGTATGCATGCATAGTAAAAGGGAAAATCGTTATTTTAGCAAGAATCACCTTGTTTCGTTGTAGCGTAGCTCATTACCTGATGTAAGTTGATTCCAAAACTTTGATTTGGCGAAAAGAAAGAAAATAGCAGAAGAAGATATTATCGATTTTTACATGGATGCCGTAGTAAAATATGAAGGCAAGCCGGAATCGATAGAAGACCTTGCTGGAGACTACAATTTTTATCCCGACTCGTTCTACGAACACTTTGAGAGTTTTGAAGATTTGGATAAGGCCATATTCCAGACTTTAATGAACATTTCCATCGCCAATCTGAAGGAAGTCCCCGAATATGGTTCTTTTAGTAAAAAGGATAAACTGTTAAGTCTGTACTATACTTTTTTTGAGAACTTGACCTTGAATCGTGAATTCGCTTTGCTAACCATTAAAAGTTATGGATTGAGCCTTGGGGCGCTCACACTCTTTAATGAATTAAAAAAGAGTTTTGTCAACTTTATTGACTCATTACAACTAGAGACCCTGGGCATAGTGGATAGCTTGGATTCCATTCAAAGAAAATCGGTCAGTGAAGGACTTTGGGTTCAATTTCTTTTAACCATTCGATTTTGGATGTCGGATGATTCTGAAAAATGCCAAAAGACCGACATCTTCATAGAAAAATCAGTCAACACAGGCACCGAGTTGTTGAATACCAAATCGTTGGACAACATTATTGATTTGGGTAAATTTTTATATGCCGAAAAAATAAAGTCGAAAGATTTCTCATGAAAACTTCAAAGACCATACCGATTTCAAAGCTTCACCGTACCACTAAATTGGTAACGACCGGTGCCAAAGTGGGTGTGAATTATTTGAAGTATTATGGAGATAAGATGGTCCACTCTGAAGAAGAAGCCAAAGAACGACTGGACGAAAACAATGCCAGCGACATTTACGATAGCCTAAAAACCTTAAAAGGAAGTGCTTTAAAAATGGCGCAGTTGATGAGCATGGAAAAAAATATCATGCCCAAAGCATTTGTTGAAAAATTCTCGTTATCCCAGTTTTCAGTTCCACCGCTTTCCGCTCCTTTGGTCCTCAAAACTTTCAAAAAGACCTTTGGAAAATTTCCACATCAACTATTTGATAAATTCAACTCACAAGCCATTAATGCCGCCAGCATTGGCCAAGTGCATCAGGCAGAGAAAAATGGCGAAACATTAGCCGTTAAAATCCAATATCCTGGGGTAGCACAAAGCATCAAATCCGATTTGGCTATAGTTAAACCGGTAGCCATGAAAATGTTCAACATTCAGGGGGAACATTCGGAGCAGTATTTTAAAGAATTGGAAAACAAGCTGGAGGAGGAGACCAACTATGTTTTGGAACTATCTCAAAGTCAAGAAATTACAAACTCTTGTAGACACCTTCCCAACTTAAAATTTCCAAGTTATTATCCAGAATTTTCCTCTTCAGAAATCATTACGATGGACTGGATGAACGGTATCCATCTGTCCGAATTTACGGAACGGAATACCAATCAGGAAAGGGCCAATCTGATAGGACAAACTCTTTGGGATTTTTATATGTACCAACTGCATGTTTTACGAAAAGTACATGCCGACCCGCATCCTGGAAATTTTCTAATCTCGGAAGACGATGAGGTCATCGTGTTGGATTTTGGATGCATCAAAGAAATTCCTGAAGATTTCTATGCTCCTTACTTTAATATGTTCAGATTGGAAACATTAGAAAGTCCAGAAAGCTTTAGAGCCACCCTTTTTGACTTGGAAATCCTTAAGAAAGAAGACTCTAAAGAAGAACAAACCTTCTTCACCGAAGCTTTTCTTGAAATTGTAGGATGGTTCACCAAACCTTTTCATGGGGAAACCTTCGATTTTTCCGACTCCACTTTTTTTAATAAAATTTCTGAATTCGGGGAACAGTATCTGAACAAATCGAACCTAAAAAACATGAATGCCAATCGAGGTTCCAAACATATAATTTATATGAATCGAACCTTTTTCGGACTCTTTCGATTATTGTTTGACCTCAAGGCAAAAAACATAAAAATTAACAACTATACCCAGTTTTCAAAAATGCCCATAGGGCAAGGGTAACGCAAATCGCATACGTACATGGCATCAAAAATTAACCTAAAGGATATAGCGCAAGAAGCACTGGACGGAAAGTTCGAACAAATTTCGGGTTATGACGCCGCTTTTCTTTATGCGGAGTCGCCCACAAGTCCCATGCACATAGCGACTTTGTCTATCATGGAAGGTTCTCTGAATTTTAAGGATTTTAAGAAAATTGTCGCCTCTAAGCTTCATTTGATGCCAAAATTTAGGCAACGCTTGTTGCATGTACCTATGGATTTGGATTATCCGTATTGGGTGGACGATCCCAATTTTGAATTGGACCTTCACCTGAATCGAATGAAATTGGCGGACCCATCAAATTGGGAATCCCTACGGAGAACCACTTCACGTATTTTTAGTGCGCCTCTCGATTTAAGACGCCCCCTTTGGTCCATACATTTTATAGAGGGTATTGATGAAATTCCACAGATACCCAAAGGGTCCGTGGCCATTGTAAGCAAAGTGCATCATGTAATGATTGATGGCAATTCTGGGGTTGGGCTTATGGGTATTCTATTTGACCAAGATGCCAAGGTTAAGCCGATTGACAAATCAAAAATTAAGAAATACGACCCTGACCCACTACCAGATGATATCAGCCTACTCTTAAAAAGTGGGTATGGATTCTTAAAAAATCCCTTTAAAATTCCAAGAACGGTGGCCGAGACCGCTGTGGCCTTTGTTCGAAGCCGAGCATCCAAAACCTTGAGTATCCAGAAGGAGTTTGCTACTGCGCGCTATCCCGTTCCGATAACCATTTTCAATGGAAATGTATCCCCAAAAAGAACATGGGGCACGGCAATCCTTTCTTTTGACCGGGTGAACAAGCTGCGTAAATCCACGGGTGGTAGCATCAACGATGTTATTCTTGCTATTTGTGCAGGAGCTTTAAGACGGTATCTTCTGGAAAAGGAAAAATTACCCTTGCAGCCCCTTGTGGCCAATGTTCCCATTTCTATCCGGAATGAGAATGATACCTCTCACAACAATCAAATTGCCAACATGATGATTCAGTTGGCCACGCATATTGAAGACCCTTTGGAGCGTTTAGAATACATACAGGAACAAACCATGTTGGGCAAGTCCAGGCATAAAACCATGGGTGCCAAAACCCTATCAAAAATGGCAGATGCCGTTCCCTTTGGGTTGGCAAACCTTGCGGCTAGGATTTACAGCAAATACAATATTAAAGACTTACATCGTCCCCCTTTCAACGTTACCATTACCAATGTTCCTGGACCTTCTAAACTTCTGTATCTCAACGGGCATAAAGTGGTGGCCATTTTCGGGTTGACTCCAGTTGTTGACGGTTTTGGTTTGATTATCGCAGCTTTCAGCTACAATGGCAACATAAGTATCACCACTACATCTGATAAGCGAACCATGCCGGATGCTTATTTGTTCTCAAGATATATACGAGAATCTGCCAATGAGCTGGAAGGATTGATGGTGCAGCAAAAAAAGAAAAGAGCACCAGAAAAAAAAGAGGTAAAACAAAAAAGCCAAAGCACGGTGTTTTTCAATACCCTGAAGCGGTATTTGAAAAAGGAAAACGGGCTAGTCAAAAAATACGAAGGTATTTACCATATCAATGTCGATATGGGCGCCACCAGTGAGTGTTGGGAAATAGACCTTACCCAAGAGGCTGTCAATATCAAAAAAACTACAAAACTAGATCCAAAAACAGTATTGGAGATAGAAGATGCGAATCTCTATGCCTTATACAAGAAAAAACTGCTTTTTGATGAACTAAAAATTCAGCAACGCTTAAAGCTATCCGGCACTGTGGCGAACAAACGAAAGTTCACTAACCTAATCAAAGCCTTTTTAGACCGATAATATGCACTATAGGACCGATACATTCGAAGCCAAGGACGGTGAAGTCATCTGCTATTATAAATGGCAGGCCGATACATCAAAAAAACAGAGAGGTATCGTTCAAATAGCGCATGGTATTGGTGAACATGCCGGTCGCTATGACAGTATTGCCCATCGACTACAACAAGAAGGCTTTACGGTATATGCCAATGATCATCGCGCCCATGGTAAAACCGCAGAAATCAAAAGATTGTTCGGATTTTATGACGGTACCGATTATTTTGAAGATGTGGTGGAAGACATGCATTCACTGACGAAATTGATGCGTACCGAGCACCCTGAAACCCGGTTTATTTTATTTGGTCATAGCATGGGTTCCCTGTTGAGTCGAAAATATGTGCTTCACTATGGCGAGGAAATGGACGCCCTGATTTTGTCGGGTACAGCTGATTTTATTAACGGATTGGGACACTTTGGCCTTGCCAGCACAAAGGTAGTGAGTGTTTTTAGAGGTAGGGAGCGCGGTAATGAGACCTTAAGGAGCTTTTTCTTTGATGAGTTCAATAAAAAATTCAAACCCAACCGAACCAAATTGGATTGGATAAGCAGTGACGAAGATGCTGTAGATGCCTTTGAATCTGACCCCTATCGCATTGAGAATTTTTCTATTGGCGTATTTCAGGATATCCTTCTCAACTCAAGAGAATTAAACAAAAAAAGCGCTTTTATAAATACTCCGGATGAATTACCCATTTTGATTTTTTCAGGGGACCAAGATCCAGTAGGAGAAATGGGCAAAGGGGTAAGCAAAGTGGCCAATAATTATAAAAAGAACGGTAATGATACCCTTACGTTCAATCTTTATGAGGGCGGAAGGCACGAAATGCTCAACGAAAAGAACCGCAAAGAAGTGGAAGAAGATATTATAACATGGCTTAACACCCACATTCCTTAGACCATGAAAGACAAATTAAATTTATATAAGGCATTTATCAAACTTAACACTACCATGGGTCTACGCAGTAGCCTTTCGGAAAAAGGGGTTAGAAAAATCCTTATAGAAAATTTTGCAGATCACCCAGATTCTGAAGAGTTGATGAAGCTGGTAAAAGAAGATACTCCAGATCGAGAGGAAGACTTAAATTTTCTTTTTAATGAATGTATCCGAATCTGTGATGAGCTAGGACCTAGCCGTGAGTATTTTACCTTGGTTACCTTGTTTGAGCACATTACTGAGGACTTTATCGAAAAAAAGGGTACAAAAGAAGCTATCCTTTTTCAAAATATTTTGGAGCAGTTTCGGCAAGAAATAGCCTTGATTAATCAAAAGATTCCAAAACCTCCTTTGTTTAATATGCTCTTGGAAGGCCGGTCTTTGGTGGAATGGACTTCTATCTACGCCATTTATCCTTTTATTCCCAAACGTATCAAAGGAGAGGGAAGACCTGTTTTACTGATTCCCCCCTATTTGGGAGATGATTATTCCACTTCCTTTGTTAGAAGATATTTGACCTCCTTAGGCTTTAAAACCTATAAATGGGAGCAAGGTTTTAATTTGGTGAAATCCCATTACATACCCAGACTCGAGGAAAAACTGGACGACATTTATAGAACCCATGGGGAAAAGGTAAACATTGTAGGCTGGAGTGGCGGCGGCATATTTGCTAAGATAATGGCCAATCGTCATCCACAGCAGGTGGAACAAATCATTACCATTGGGTCCCCAGTTTGGGGGGTTATGGACATGAAAACACCCGTGAGCGGTATACTGGAGTTTTTTAGGGGCAAATCCCTCAAGGAAAGGAACAAACGTTTTATTGAAGAATTGGAACCAATTCCCAATGTGCCCATAACCTGTATTTATACAAAAACAGATGGGTTGCTACCTTGGAAACATTGCATGGAAGCCGAGAGTTTTAGGGATGATATCAAAAATATCGAGGTTTATGGAAGTCATTCAGGTCTTGGCGCCAACGTCAGTGTCCTATTGATAACGGCCAATGCACTAAGTGCCAATATAAAAGGAAAAACCATCTCGGATACGACCACAAACATTGAACGCATATTATATCCTTTTTACTGGAACAAGAAAAAGAGAAGTTTGTTTTTCTTAAATTAGAAACTAAGGCCAATGGGTAGTATGGAAGACATTATCAACAATCCAAAACTGCAGGAATCTTTAAAGCAAGTTGCTAAAGACCATAAGCTGGATATTAAGGATGTTGAGAAAGAAGCTACCATTTATATTAAAGAGCTTTATGCCCAGCAACATCCACTTACCAAGCTGGTTTCTGTCAAAGGTTTTGATTATATCCTCTCTAGGGCCTATAGCGAAAAAATAGATGTAGACCCCAAGGGAATCAAAAAGCTGATGATGCTGATGCGAAAGCATTCCGTCGCATTTATCATGACCCATAAGACCTATCTAGACACCTTAGTGCTAATTTCCACCTTGGCACGCTATGGAATGCCGGTCCCCTATTCCTTTGGGGGTATTAATTTGGCCTTTCCAGGGCTGAAGCAATTGGGAAAAAATGCAGGAATTGTATTCATTCGGCGAAGTTTCAAGGACAATCCCGTGTACAAAGTAGCCCTTAGACATTACATTTCAACCATCATAGATAAAGGAGATCATCTTACTTGGAACATAGAAGGTACCCGTTCTAGAACTGGTAAAATATTGCATCCCCAGATGGGTATTTTAAAATATATCATGGATGCGGAAAAACAGAGTACTCGGGACGTTAAATACGTTCCTGTCTCCATAGGTTACGACTTAATTCCTGATGTAAAGGAAATGACGGAACAGGCCAAAGGGGCCAAAAAGAAATCGGAAAATGTTGCCGAAGGGATAAAATATATTCAAAGTTTAGGGAGTGACTATGGTCGTGCCGCGATTCGTTTTGGTGACCCTGTGGAAATTGATGAGACCCACAATGTGGTTGTACCCCAATTCGAAGAAGACAGTTACAAAAGCAAAGACACCCTACCCTTTTTCGCTTTTGACTTGATTAATCAAATGTCAAGAATTACCCCGGTTTCAACCGTTTCCCTGATTTGCAATGTATTGCTCAACGACTTTGCCTTGACCAAAAAAGAAATCGAGTTTAAGGTAAAAAAGTTGATGGAGTACATCGGCAAAAAACAAGAAGACGTTTTGATGGACCGTGGCAATCCCATTGCCGTCAGTGTTCAAAAAGCATTAAATCTGTTGCAAGGAGGTCATATTGTACAAAAAAGCAGGGCGGGGCAAAAGGCACAGTATAGCGTAATTAGCTCTGAATACCTGTCAGCTACCTATTACGCGAATATGGTTGCCGGTCATCTATATCATTCCGCTTTTGTGGAAATGGCGCTAGTGCGAATAAAAGATGATAGGACACCAGATAGAATCGTGAATTTTTGGGAGGAAATCATGAGGCTTCGGAATTTGTTCAAGTTTGAGTTTTTCTACACCAATAAGGCAAAATTCAGTGAGGAAATCGAAGGGGAACTCCTGCGATTTGATAAAAATTGGCGGGATATCCTTAGCGACCCAAAAAAAGACGTTTCTGAAATACTGAAAAAACAAAGTCTGTTCATTTCGCGAGCGTTGCTGCTTTCCTACATAGAGGCCAATAAGGTGGTATGCCATACTTTAAGTCAATGGGACGAGAATGATATCTTTTCCGAAGATGAATTTTTGGAATTATGCATTTTTAAGGGAAAAGAATTGCATTGGCACAGCAGAATTACCCGATTGGGTAGTATTTCAAAACCTTTCTTGCAGAATGCGTATCGTTTTGCTGAAAATGCAGGGCTGGGAGTCAAGAATCAAAAAGTGAACAGAAAAGGATTGGAAGCTTGGATGAATCAACTTGACGATTTGACTGAAAGATTATCATATCTCAAAGATATTGAAGTGGAACCGAGTGCCAAAAGTATGGGATTGATTGCAAGTCAAAACATTCTTGTTCCTGAGGCTAAAGAGAAGAAACCCAGAAAAAAAATAGAGGAAGAGGAAGAGGGACCCCACATTACAGCATTTTTTGATTTGGACCGTACGATTATCAATGATTTTTCGGCAAAGCGATTCATGCGGACTCGACTTTTCAGCGGAGAGACCACCGCCAAGGAGTACATTACCCAATTTATGACAGCCTTGGTTTTTTCCTTTGGAAATCGGGATTTTGAGGTATTGACCAAAATCGCTGCTTTAGGGGTCAAAGGGATACCTGAAAAGGTTTTTGCGGACTTGGGCCAAGAAGTGTTTGATGACTTTCTACAGCCTACTATCTATCCCGAATCCCGTGAATTGATTCAAAAACACTTTGAAAGAGGACATCGGGTTGTCATTATTTCTGCCGCCACAGAATATCAAACAAGACCAGTTGCCAAAGCCTTGGGAATTTCCGACATCTATTGCACTGAAATGGAAGTGCAAAATGGGAAATTTACGGGCCGTATAGCGGAAATGCGATGGGGCGAGGGTAAAGCCAGAGCTGCAAGATCCTTTGCAAAGGAAAACAACATCGACTTGTCCAAAAGTTACTTTTATTCGGACAGTTTTGACGACTATCCGCTATTTAAAATTGTGGGCAAACCCGTCGCTACAAACCCAGATAATGCCCTCTCTCAAATTGCGTTTGAAAACGATTGGCCCATTCACAGATTTAAGGAACCTGTTGA
Organism: Flagellimonas sp.; assembly: GCF_965601775.1. Classification (GTDB taxonomy): domain Bacteria; phylum Bacteroidota; class Bacteroidia; order Flavobacteriales; family Flavobacteriaceae; genus Flagellimonas. The sequence goes on along the minus strand of NZ_OZ271837.1, from coordinate 691,000 downwards.
AAAACCAGTGGTCAATGGATTGCGAACAGGTTTGGCAGCAGCTAGTATTTATCCTTCCGCGGTGAAAGGTGCCGTAAAAGGTTTGGTAACCCTATCCAAACAGGAGGCGGCCAACACTACTTTTGCAAGTATAGGCGATTTGGGTACGCGCTTGGCCGGATTACAGATTTCTGTACGAGGTAAACGTAACCTCACAGATTTTCGTCCCGCGGTTTTCTGCTTTAATCACCAGAGTGCCGCTGACTTCTTCATCATCATGAAACTTTTACGGAAGGATTTTACCGGTGTTGCCAAAAAAGAACTGGAAAAAACACCTATTGGTCCCATATTTAAGGCACTAGGAGCTATTTATATTGATAGAAGCGATAAAAACAAAGCCATTGAAGCCATGAAACCAGCGGTGGAGGCTTTAAAAAATGGTATTTCAGTGGCCATTGCCCCAGAAGGGACCAGAAGCGGAACACCAGAATTAGGTCCATTTAAAAAAGGTGCCTTTCATTTGGCCATGCAAGCCGGAGTACCCATTGTTCCCATAGTCATCAAGAATGCATATCAGGCCGTAAAAAAAGGTTCAATGATGTTGTACCCCACACATATTGAGGTAGTCGTTTTGGACCCAGTTGAAACCGCACTTTGGAAACGGAAAAATTTAAACCAATATATCGAAGAAGTTCGTGAACTGTTTGTAGCTGAGCTTAGCCACTAGCTGACTTCTTTGACATACCAAACAAAGCATAACATAAATGGCACTAAACGTAGGATTATTGGGTGGGGGTTCTTGGGGCACTACGGTGGCTTCTCTGACAGCAAGAAATGCCAATACCACCATCTGGGCTCGAAATGAAGAAACCGTTGAAGAAATCAATCAATATCGAAAAAATTCCAAATACTTACCCGGGGCACTGCTAAACCGAAATCTTAAGGCATCCCACTCCATAGAAGAAACTGTAAAAAATGCAGACCTGTTGGTTATGGGAATTCCTTCCCAAAATTTTCGCCAAGTGCTGGAAACTGCAAAACCCTTTGTACGCCCTTGGATACCTATCGTGAGCTTGTCCAAAGGCTTGGAGATGGGCACCAAAAAAAGAATGACCGAAGTGATTGAGGAAATCCTACCCGGACACCCAGTAGGAGTACTAACAGGCCCGAACCTTGCCAAGGAGATACACAATGGTCAAGCCGCCGCCGCAGTGGTTGCCATGGTAGATGAAGTCATAGCCAAAAAACTTCAAAGTGTTTTTAACTCTGGGTTATTTCGTGTGTATACGAACAATGATGTAGTAGGTTGCGAACTTGGGGGTGCTTTAAAAAATATTATGGCGATTGCCACTGGGATGGGCGATGGTGCCAATGCAGGAGATAACACAAGGGCTGCCTTAATCACCAGGGGGCTTTCAGAATTGACCCGCTTGGGCACAGCAATGGGTGGAAGAAGGAGAACTTTTGCCGGTCTGGCAGGTATGGGAGACCTGGTAGCTACTTGCAGTAGTGCAAAGAGTAGAAATAGACATGTGGGTTTTCAATTGGGGAAAGGCAAAAAACTAGAAGAAATTATTGAAGAAATGTCGGAAGTGGCCGAAGGAGTAAAAACCGCCAAGGTGGTCATGGAACTTGCACAGGACTACGATGTGCATATGCCCATTTCGGAAGAGGTGTATAAGGTATTGTACGAAGGGAATACAGTCGAGGATGCCTTCCGGGGGTTGTTAAAAATTGAAAGTGGCTCGGAGGCTGAACCTGGATAGGGTTTTCATCATACTGCTTAGACCTAAACCATTTCATATCTGTCTAGCTTCTTCATTGCATAAGGAATTCAAAAAATAAGTACCTTTAGTATATGCAAATGCTAAGGAATTACTTCAAGGGATTTGGGGATATTTCTCCTGAAAACATGGATTATTTATTGAGCCATTGTAAAAATATGGAAGTCCCTAAGGGTATGGAGTTGATAAAACCTAAACAAGAGGTGGATTCGATTTATTTTTTGGAGGAAGGATTTCTTCATTATTACACCTATAATGACTTCGGGGAGCGTGTTACCTTAAAGGTTGTTGAACCCAATTATTGTTGGACCATCATGGACAGTTTTGTCAATCAGGTTCCAAGCACTGAATACTGTGTTGCCTTAAGTCCCGTTCGCCTCTGTGAGTTAAAAAGAGAGAAGTACCAGGCAATCAAATCTGAAAACAAGGAACTCAGCAATTTCATTCAAAGCATCGTAGAACAAATTTTATCTGCCAAGGTTATCGAAGCTAACAAAAAGTCAAAAATGACTGTTGAGCAACGCTACTTGGATTTGCTTGAAAACCATCCCAAAATGGTTCAGGAAGTTCCTGTACAAATCATCGCTTCGCTAATCGGCACTTCCCGAGAGACCTTGCATCGCATTCGCAGAAAGCTAGCCGCTGCATAACCTTTAAAAAATGTTAATGTGTCAAATGACACAGCCTTTTCATGATTTAGATTCGAATTTTAGGGTATTACTCGAAACAAGAACTTCTAAACACTTTCGTCATGAAAAAATACTCATTTGCCCTTTTTGCCCTTCTGTCTTTTTTTATCCTGGGTCAAGGAAACGCCCAGAAAAAACAATTTAAGCACACCGTAACAATCAACGATACCCAAGAAAATGTATGGAATGCCCTTATGGACTATTCCAGCTATAAGTTATGGGATAACAATATCGTTGATGTACGTTGTCCTGATGAGTTGAAAAAAAGACAAAACTGCCAAGTTATTGTAGAATCAGGTCAGATTTACGATGTTGAAATATTTGAAATCGTTGAAAACGAATCCTGCACCTTGCGCTATAACCTTCCCACGGGCACCCTTTATATGCAGCGAACACTAAAAGCAGGTTCTCCTTTAGAGCTTTCTGAAACTGTTTGGTATCGTGGAATCTCCCAAAAAACATTTGAGAGGTATAAAGGTGAAAATTATGAAGAGTCCATAAAGGAAAAGCTTGTGGGCTTCAAAAACTATATCGAGAAGACGAGCGGCAACGGGAAGTAAGCTCTTCAATTATAAAAGGGTAAGACCACGGTTTTACCCTTATTTTCTCGGTTGTAGCTTTAGTATCTCCTCTATGAAAGTGTTTGTTTCTTTTTTTACAGAAGCTAAGTCTTTGGACGTAATATAAGATGCAACCACATGGTCCCCTACCTCGGGAAAGGCTGTTTTACGCTTCAAAGACTTCGGCGTTCCCAACTGTTCAAACATGCTAAGCATCGCTGGAACCGAAACCACCTTATCCTGTATGGAATCGTTCTTATAAAAATACCCCATGAAAACTGGTTGGTTCACCGCTTTAAAAGTCTCCTCAGTCATCGTATGGTCCACTAAAGCCTGAAGATGGGTCAAAGCCTCAACACGGTATTTATGCGTCCAATATTTCTGCTTTAGTGCATTGGCTTCAAATTCATGATAATCTCCTTGTTTTACCATTCTGGCTAATTGAAGACCCCATGGACCAGCCAAAACTTTTGCGTTCGTATCGTAGATTTCAATATTCGGGGAATATAAAATCAAACCCGCGATATCTTTATCCCCTCTTGCTAAATGCAACGCCAAGGTTCCTCCCGTCGAAGTGGCCATTAGAATCACTTTTTCACCTAGCTGTTTTCCGATAGCAATGGCTTCCTTAGCCGAGTTTATCAAATCATTGGCCGTCAAATTCAGCATAGGTTCTTCCTCTTGTAAACCATGTCCTGCCAGCCTAGGCAGGTATAAATTGCATCCATAGCGTTTTGCTGTTTCGATGTGCAAGGGGTCTCCTTCTTCTTGACTTGCCGACCAACCGTGCAAATAAACAATACTGTATTCGGTCTTTTGAGGTAAGCTGTCGTGCCAAATTATTCTCGACTCATTATCCTTTTTTATGTGAGGCGTATTTTGTTCTCGGTTTACAATCATTTCCTCCAAAGCAAGGAGATTACTTGGAACAGAAGGTAGCGAAATGGTTAGGTCCGGTTTTTCCACCTTTGGACCTACAAAATAAACCAAGACTACAAGACCAAAGACCACAACAAGTCCTTTGAGCAACTTTTTAAGGGTTTTCATAAGAAAGGTTTGTCTTGATATGTTTCAAATCATTTGAGAGGTCATTGCCTAAATATACTATTTTCGTAACACGTACTTGGAGACGGTTAATGATAAATACTAAGAAACTACTTAAAAATCTTGGACCTGGATTGTTGTTTGCGTCCATGGCAATCGGAACATCCCATTTAGTGTTGTCCACCAAAGCAGGGGCGCAATATGGCTGGATTATGATAGTTCCGATAGTCCTAGCCAACCTCTTTAAATATCCCTTCTTTGAATTTGGTATTCGATATACCACAGTTACCCAAAAAAGCCTTATTCAAGGGTATTTGAACATGGGCAAGGGATATCTTTGGATATATGCCCTAGTTACTTTGGTCTCCACCTTTACCATTTTGGCCGCACTTTATATTGTGACCTCTGGTCTATTTATGAACTTGTTTCAGCTGGATTCCATTGACCCTGGACTGGTTTCCCTGGGGCTCTTTGCATTTATCAGTAGCATATTGATTATTGGGAGGTATCAATTTTTGGAAAACTCCTTGAAGGCAGTGGTCACTGTCCTTTTCGTTGCTCTTCTGATTACCACCTTTTTGGTGGTTCAAAAAGGTCCGGTAACTCCAATTGTCGATTACCAAGCTCCCGAAATCTTTAATGAAGTAGGCATCCTCTTTCTTATCAGTCTAATGGGCTGGATGCCAACTGCGGTTGAGGCTTCTGGTTGGGTAAGTTTATGGAGTATCGAGAATCAAAACACCCAAAAAGTCAAACCCTCCCTAAAAATGGCACTACAAGAATTCAATCTCGGTTATATCCTAACTGCGGTTCTGGCGATTTTCTTTTTAATTATTGGGTGGCTCACGCTCTATGGAACTGGAATTGAATTAAGCGGGAATGCCGTCATATTTGCGGACCAAGTTATTACACTCTTTACCTCACATATAGGAAACTGGACCTATAGTTTGATTGCTATTGCGGCCTTCGCGACCATGTTCAGTACCTGTATGACCGCCCATGATGCGGTTACACGGGTCAGTATCGATGTACTAAAGAAATTGACTCCGGATTCAACATTTTTTCACCATAAAAGGACTTTCGCAATTGGCATTATTCTAATGGCCTTAATTAATTGGGTAGTTATTGTCGCTTTCGCGTCCAATATGGGAGATTTAGTAGCACTTGCCACCTTTGTGTCCTTTGTAATGGCGCCTTTGGTAGGATGGATGAATTTAAAAGCAGTAATGGGAAAGGATATGCCAACCAAACACCGACCAAAAAAGGCCTTACAGGGACTTACCTATACAGGAATTGTTTTTCTATCCCTATTTGCTCTGTATTATTGCTGGATTGTTGTCAGCTAATAGGGTTTATTTGAATAGTAGATTGTCGTTCAAAACCACTATCAGGGTTCTTTGGTTTTGTTTGTGAAGCACCTCCAGACAATACACTCCGTTCGTACAGTTATTTAAAATTTTTTGTTCTCCGTATCCTACACTATACAAAATACTGGACGCTGGAACTCCTTGGTCAATCAAATATTTCTTCACAGCATCTGATCGGGCTTGTGTAAGCCTAAAATTGGTACTGGTGCCTCCCCTGCTGTCAGTATACGTCTCTATTCTTAATTGAGCCGCGGGGAAATTCTGAACGAAATCCACTACCTTATCCAGCTCCGCCATAACTGTGGCATCAAGTCGGGTTTGTCCTCTACCGAAGAAGAACTTTTGAAGTTTAACTACGGTTTGATTTTCCTTTTCCTCCACCAAATCATCATAAAGTGAGATATCAATATTGAAATCTTTTCCCGATAGTTCCTCAATTTCTGATTCATCCAATTTTTTCGAAAAATTGGAATAACGGTCTTTTGTGGATGTTATGGTGATTTCTTCTCGCCATGGAATTTCCAGACGATAATCGCCGTTTTCATTGGATACCGTCTCTTTGATAATATTACCATTGGATTCCATCAACCTAATCGCAACATTACCCACGGACTGTGATGCATCATAGGTCTTGACCACCTTACCCTTAAGGGTAATGGTTTTAAGACCCGGTTTTTCTGCTACTTTGAAGCCGTAAATATCATCACTCCCCTTGCCCCCATCTCTATTTGAAGCGAAATAACCCAAAAGACCCTCACCTTCGTTCCGTATGATCATTCCGAAGTCATCTGCTGTAGAATTTATGCCAGACCCAAGATTCACCGGTATGCTAAATGTATCCCGTGATTCAATAGTACTTTGGTAAATATCCATTCCGCCTAGACCATAAAAGACGTCTGAGGCAAAGTAAAAGCTACCTTCAAAAAGAAAGGGTGATATCTCGTTACCTGACGAATTTATGCGAGGTCCCAAGTTGACTGGGGCAGACATAATTTGCCCGTTATTGGTCGCTACGTAATATAGGTCAGTTCCTCCATACCCATCCTCAAAATTAGCGGCAAAGTAGAGCCTTCCTGTTTTTTCATCATAAAATGGGTAATAGAAGGACGTACTTAAATCCCTAAACAGTAATTGGGGTGCACTTCCCAGCGAAAGTTTGGCTATGGACAGTGCATTTTTCCCATTTTCATTAAAAACCAGTTCTCCATCATCCGTATTGGAAGCTACGTAAAATACCGTTTTCAAGTTTTTTGAGTAGTAGGGTGTTGCTTTATGATAATTGGAAGCCGGGATTTCTGTAAATACGCTTACATTCTCAATTTGGCCTGTACCGAGGATATCAGCCTTGTAAATATTCAAGAATCCTTCCTCACCTGAAGAATTTCGTCTCTTTTTATCCTGCTTTCTTCCACTCGAAAAAAGCATATCATCTTCAAAAAAGGTGGGTGAAAAATCGGATTGTGGGCTATTACCGGTCACATTGAAAATTTCATAGTCCAAGCCTTCCGGGTCCGGTTGCCTTAAAAGGGATACGTTAAATTCTGAATTCTCCAGCAATTCCTTGGAAATGAAGCTTGGTTTATCCACGAGAAGCGCATCAACTTGGTCAAAACTACCTATTGCAGAAAGGCTTTGCAAAAGCATATTAAACTGAAGACCTGTTAAGTTTTCTTCATCCTCCCCATATATTTTTAAGTATAAGTTCGATGCTTTCTCAAAACTTCCTGTTTTGTAGTAGGAATCAGCCAGATTTAGCTGTTGTTGCTTACTTAGTAAAGTACCTTTGGATTGTTCCCGCTCATATGAAGCGATTGCTTGCGTATAAGCATATTGGAAAAAATAATCGTCCCCTTTCAATTTTTTCCCTTGTGCAAACGACGAAAGTGCCATTAAACCAATGACAAATGATAACCCTATATTTCGCGTAAGCCTCATTTCAGAAAAATCTTGGTGAATCAATTTGCTTTCTTTTTCCTTTAGGTAATTTATCTTTTTTTCCCGACTTGTTTCCAGTACCAGAACCACCTTTCCCCAAATAAAATTTCAATATGGCTTCATGCGAGTCTCCACTAAACTCTCCCAATCCGTTTGTATTGTAATCGTAGTTATATCCTATAAAAAGACTATTGGATATCTGAAAACCAGCTAAGCCGCTTACGGCATTATCAAAACGGTAAGCAGCTCCGAGGGTAAAAGCATCCAAAAATTGAAAGTTGGCCGACAGATTAACGGTTACTGGCAATCCCTCGAGATAGTTCACCAAAAAAGCGGGTTTAAACTTGGTCCTATCCGAAATATCAAAAATATACCCTCCTATAAAAGTAAACTGCATATTGTCTTCTATCACAGTGGCCACTTCATCATTATACAATCCATTGGTCAAAAAATTGGGCACGGAAAGTCCGGTATACCAATTGTCATCATATAAAAAAAGTCCTGCGCCCACAACGGGATAGAATTCATTGATAGGTTGCCCTGTTGTAGCCGGGTCGTTTGGATCGAAGAAAGTTCCTTCAGAAAAATCCAAATTCAACAACGAACCCCCTCCTGAAAGGCCGAATGATAGTTTAGTATTCTCGGATAGGTTTATTTGATAGGAATAGGAAACCGTAATAAACGTTTGGTCAGAAGGGCCCAAAGCATCATTGATTACGTTAAGGCCTAAACCTGTACGCTCATTGTTGAATGGGATATTTAGCCCAAATCTGATGGTTGTAGGCGCCCCTGGTACATCTATCCATTGTGCTCTGTACAAACCGGTAACATCCATATTCTCAACAGTACCTACGTAAGCTGGATTGAAACTACCCACATTATACATGTATTGGGTATACTGAGGTTCCTGTTGAGCGATACAACAACTTATTGCAGCTAAGAATGCAACAATAAAACCTCGTATCATACTTGTCCTCTTCATTATCCTAATCACCGTATTATTTGAATCCATCCTCGTTGGGGTTCGGTTTCATTGCCCAAATCCAAAACATAGAAGTAGGTCCCTTTGGGTAAATTACCATTACTTCCCGTACCATCCCAAGTACTATCATAACCATTTGCCTCAAATACACTATTGCCATATCGGTCAAAGACCTCCAATCTGTTATTGGGGAATTCGTTATTCGGGTCTATAAATCTTAAGGTGTCATTTACCCCATCACCATTTGGAGAAAAAATATTACATAGCGTTCCTGGTTCAGAACAAGGACTTTGGGATACATTCACTGATGCAGTAGCCGTATTGTTACTGGTGTCACCATCAACTGGTAAGGAGGATGAAATGGTTGCCGTATTAATCAATTGTCCTGTCGCTAATACCCTTACCGTAATTTCCAATGTTAAGGGATCTTCTTCCAAGCCCGTAAGTTCAGGTATTGTCCAAAGTCCTGTGATAGCATCATAACTGCCTATTGAAGGGGTGTCGGAAACATATTCAAAACCGGAATCGGCTCCAATCAAATCACTCACAACAATATCCAAGATTCTATCTGACATAGTGTTCTCAAGGGTAATCCTAAAAACCACCGTTGAACCCAAAAGTGGTGTATTAGTCCCAAGTACTTCTTTTGAAATCGCCAAATCGATAGGTAAAGGGTTACAGTCGGGAGTCAAAAAGGGGTCGCAAGCATCTAACGGGTCAGTTGCGACTTCAGGTACGACGACCGTGCTTGGGTCATCTACGACCAATACTTCCTCTCCATCCGTCAATCCGTCTCCATCTGTATCTGGATTGTTAGGGTTAGTCCCTAAACTTAACTCTTCAGAATCCCGAAGTCCATCCCCATCGCTATCCACAATACAAGCACTTACAGAAATCGATATTTGAACGGAGCTATTTACACAGGGTGCCACAGCGCCTGTGGTAGTGTATTCAAAAACATAATTACCTGCAGGTTGCCCTTCAAAATCTACATTATTCTCAGCGGCAATAACTACGGCACCATCATTAGGTTGTGATATGATTACCCATGTTCCTGGATCTGCGCCGGTCAAAGTAGTATCTAAATCGATAACCGTTGGTCCTCCATTGCCAGCCACATTGCAGGCCTCAGTATTTTCAGGAACCCCTGGCGAAGGATTGTTATTAACGGTTGCCACTACTTCTGTTCTTGGCGAGGCACATCCGTTGGAAGTAGCCTCTACAAAAAAGGACGTGGTTGTTGCAATACTTGGTGTATCAAAACTAGGTCCTGTGCCCAGTACTACACCTCCTGTCGCGGATGCATACCAAAGTAAGGTCGCACTATCTGGCGTTGTTGCATTCAAGGTAACTGACCCCTCTCCACAACGAGTAGCTCCGGTTGTGCTATCCACAGATGGGGTAATATTTCTATTTAGGGTAACCGTGAGGATTGGACTCGCACATAAATTGATTTCATCATAGAAAAAACCAAAATACGACCCGGATGCCACCACATTGCTATCGATAAAAGCGGCGGTATTCGTAATGTCTGAGTCTACACTCCAGGTCAGGACGCTTCCGGCAGGAGCCGTATTGGTGACATAGTCATTTAGGTCAGCAACCACAACATCGCAGAAATCGGTGGGTTGGGATGTGTCCAATGCCGGGGCAACGTTTCCTGCGTCACAGGGAAGAGAACAGTCAATTACGGAAACCACTAAATCTTCTGTTTGATTTATACACGGGGCATCAGCATCACTGGTTGTGTAAGTGAAAGTATAATCTCCTTGGGGCTGGCCATTAAAGTTTACTATGTTTCCGGCAATGATTGTTATCGATGCCCCACCTGGAGAATCGGTCAATAACCAAGTTCCTGCATCCGCTCCTACCAGTTGATCATCCAAATCCACCACGCTGTTCCCATCATTGGAATCATCACAAGTGGAAACATTGGTAGCGGTACCTGCCGAGGGCGTGGTATTCTGTGTCAACTCTACAGTAAATGTTGGACTCGTACAATCGTTAAGGGCATCATAGAAAAATCCGAAATAGGTGCCTGGCGCGTTTACAGTACTAAAATTCAAAAATGTACTGCTATCCGAAACATCCGAAGACGTACTCCACCTAAGGTCGGACCCAGCAGGAGGCACACTGTTTGTATAGTCATCCAAATCTTGGACAAAGGCATCACAAAACACAGTGGCAACTGAACCATTAGGTGCTGGGGGAGTGTCCCCCGCAAAGCACGAATTTTTGGTCGCGGTGTCCTCCGCCGCCAGACCCGTGCCGTTGGCATTGGTCAGGGTCACGCTCAGGGTGACCGTGCCGTCCGCAAGACCGCTCAGGTCGATGCCCGTTATGTTGTCCGTAGCCGTGGTTATCGTGCCGCTGTCGGCAACCGTGCCCGCTCCCCCGTCGCTGCTGAAGCTATAGTTGTACGTCGCGCCGACCTGCGCATCGGCAAAGGTGAAGCCCACGGCCGCCTGGTTGACCGTCGTGATGGGGTCCTGGTCGATGGCCACCGTGTAGCCCGAAGGGACCGAAGTCGATTTGGTCGCGGTGTCCTCCGCCGCCAGACCCGTGCCGTTGGCATTGGTCAGGGTCACGCTCAGGGTGACCGTGCCGTCCGCAAGACCGCTCAGGTCGATGCCCGTTATGTTGTCCGTAGCCGTGGTTATCGTGCCGCTGTCGGCAACCGTGCCCGCTCCCCCGTCGCTGCTGAAGCTATAGTTGTACGTCGCGCCGACCTGCGCATCGGCAAAGGTGAAGCCCACGGCCGCCTGGTTGACCGTCGTGATGGGGTCCTGGTCGATGGCCACCGTGTAGCCCGAAGGGACCGAAGTCGATTTGGTCGCGGTGTCCTCCGCCGCCAGACCCGTGCCGTTGGCATTGGTCAGGGTCACGCTCAGGGTGACCGTGCCGTCCGCAAGACCGCTCAGGTCGATGCCCGTTATGTTGTCCGTAGCCGTGGTTATCGTGCCGCTGTCGGCAACCGTGCCCGCTCCCCCGTCGCTGCTGAAGCTATAGTTGTACGTCGCGCCGACCTGCGCATCGGCAAAGGTGAAGCCCACGGCCGCCTGGTTGACCGTCGTGATGGGGTCCTGGTCGATGGCCACCGTGTAGCCCGAAGGGACCGAAGTCGATTTGGTCGCGGTGTCCTCCGCCGCCAGACCCGTGCCGTTGGCATTGGTCAGGGTCACGCTCAGGGTGACCGTGCCGTCCGCAAGACCGCTCAGGTCGATGCCCGTTATGTTGTCCGTAGCCGTGGTTATCGTGCCGCTGTCGGCAACCGTGCCCGCTCCCCCGTCGCTGCTGAAGCTATAGTTGTACGTCGCGCCGACCTGCGCATCGGCAAAGGTGAAGCCCACGGCCGCCTGGTTGACCGTCGTGATGGGGTCCTGGTCGATGGCCACCGTGTAGCCCGAAGGGACCGAAGTCGATTTGGTCGCGGTGTCCTCCGCCGCCAGACCCGTGCCGTTGGCATTGGTCAGGGTCACGCTCAGGGTGACCGTGCCGTCCGCAAGACCGCTCAGGTCGATGCCCGTTATGTTGTCCGTAGCCGTGGTTATCGTGCCGCTGTCGGCAACCGTGCCCGCTCCCCCGTCGCTGCTGAAGCTATAGTTGTACGTCGCGCCGACCTGCGCATCGGCAAAGGTGAAGCCCACGGCCGCCTGGTTGACCGTCGTGATGGGGTCCTGGTCGATGGCCACCGTGTAGCCCGAAGGGACCGAAGTCGATTTGGTCGCGGTGTCCTCCGCCGCCAGACCCGTGCCGTTGGCATTGGTCAGGGTCACGCTCAGGGTGACCGTGCCGTCCGCAAGACCGCTCAGGTCGATGCCCGTTATGTTGTCCGTAGCCGTGGTTATCGTGCCGCTGTCGGCAACCGTGCCCGCTCCCCCGTCGCTGCTGAAGCTATAGTTGTACGTCGCGCCGACCTGCGCATCGGCAAAGGTGAAGCCCACGGCCGCCTGGTTGACCGTCGTGATGGGGTCCTGGTCGATGGCCACCGTGTAGCCCGAAGGGACCGAAGTCGATTTGGTCGCGGTGTCCTCCGCCGCCAGACCCGTGCCGTTGGCATTGGTCAGGGTCACGCTCAGGGTGACCGTGCCGTCCGCAAGACCGCTCAGGTCGATGCCCGTTATGTTGTCCGTAGCCGTGGTTATCGTGCCGCTGTCGGCAACCGTGCCCGCTCCCCCGTCGCTGCTGAAGCTATAGTTGTACGTCGCGCCGACCTGCGCATCGGCAAAGGTGAAGCCCACGGCCGCCTGGTTGACCGTCGTGATGGGGTCCTGGTCGATGGCCACCGTGTAGCCCGAAGGGACCGAAGTCGATTTGGTCGCGGTGTCCTCCGCCGCCAGACCCGTGCCGTTGGCATTGGTCAGGGTCACGCTCAGGGTGACCGTGCCGTCCGCAAGACCGCTCAGGTCGATGCCCGTTATGTTGTCCGTAGCCGTGGTTATCGTGCCGCTGTCGGCAACCGTGCCCGCTCCCCCGTCGCTGCTGAAGCTATAGTTGTACGTCGCGCCGACCTGCGCATCGGCAAAGGTGAAGCCCACGGCCGCCTGGTTGACCGTCGTGATGGGGTCCTGGTCGATGGCCACCGTGTAGCCCGAAGGGACTTGTGCGAATCCACTTGAATAAATAAATAGGAAGAAGACAAAGCTCAAGAAAAGCTTCTCAAAGCCATAAGAGTAATTCGAATTTGAGGTTTTATTTCGTATGAAAAATGTGACCTTATCCATAAATTTTAATAGGGCCAGCACAAGTGTTATTTTGGAATTTGGGGCAAAGCCAATATTACTAAAAAAAGGAGGATTCGCCCAACTTTGTGGTTTAAATCTACCTTTCTTGGTTAAATTACATTCTGATGAAAGTAGTATGATTTTATACGGTTGCCGAAGCAGTCTCCATGCCAGAGTCAATTTTTCGGACCAAGCCTTGTAAAACTTTGCCTGGACCTACTTCAACAAAGGATGTTGCGCCGTCTTTTACCATATTTTGAACACTTTGTGTCCATTTTACAGGAGCGGTCAATTGTGCAATAAGGTTGGCCTTGATTTCCTCGGGGTCATTTACTGCCGAAGTGGTTACATTTTGATATATGGGACATGCGGGTTGATTAAATGCTGTGTTCTCAATAGCCGCTGCCAACTCCTCCCTGGCTGGTTCCATTAGAGGAGAGTGAAAGGCGCCACCAACCGGAAGCAACAGTGCTCTGCGCGCGCCAGCTTCCTTCAAACTTTCGCATGCCAGGTTTACCGCCTCCACTTCTCCAGAAATGACCAGTTGCCCTGGACAGTTATAATTTGCGGCTACAACTATACCTGGAGTTTCTTCGCATATCTTTTCCACCACCTCATCATCCAAGCCTAAAACGGCTGCCATCGTACTGGGCTTTAATTCACAGGCTTTCTGCATGGCCATGGCCCGTTGGGAAACTAATTTCAGTGCATCTTCAAAACCTAAAGTATTGTTGGCAACAAGGGCCGAGAATTCCCCCAGTGAATGGCCCGCCACCATATCCGGTTTAAAAGTTTCTCCCAAGACTTTACTCAGAATTACCGAATGCAGGAAAATAGCGGGTTGTGTGACTTTGGTCTGTTTTAGTTCTTCCACAGTACCCTCAAACATGATATCGGTTATGGAAAACCCAAGAATATCATTCGCTTGTTCAAAGTACTCTTGTGCCAAGGAATGGTTTTCATATAAATCCAAGCCCATTCCTACAAATTGTGCCCCTTGTCCGGGGAAAACATATGCCTTCATCGGTAATTATTTAGTTGACTGCAAAAGTAGGGATATTTTAGGAGGGATTATTCTTTAAACCAACTTGCGTATTTGACATAGGCATCGGCAATTCTGTCGATTTCCCCTGACATTAATTCGGGACTAACGTTCTTAATTTTTCTTGCTGGTATTCCCGCATAAATACTTCCTGCTTCCACATGGGTGCCCTGAGTGACTACTGCTCCGGCCGCAATGATTGAATTGCTCTCCACAACACAATCATCCATGATTATGCTTCCCATACCGACAAGGACGTTGTCTTTAATGGTACACCCATGAACAATGGCATTATGTCCAATGGAAACATTATTTCCAATATCTGTAGGTGATTTTTTATAAGTACAATGCACCACGGCACCGTCTTGAACATTTACTTTATTACCCATTTTGATATAATGAACGTCTCCACGCAACACCGCGCTATACCAGATACTACAGTCATTTCCCATGACGACATCCCCTACCACTACCGCATTTTCGGCAATAAAACAGTTTTTCCCGATTACGGGTGATTTTCCTCTTACTGATCTTTTAATCATATCCTTTTATTGAAAATAGGCCAATAATGTATTTTTTTTAGATGCAGAAACTGAGAGCTCCTTGCCATTGGACAAAACCACACTGCCCCCCTTCCCCTTCCTGTAGCGAACCACTTCACCAACATTTACCAAATAGGATTTATGAATTCTTGCAAAAGGGTAGTCGGACAAGGCCTCCTCAAAGTATTTCAAAGTTTTGCTTACCAGTATTTTTTTATGCTCCAAATAGATCTCGGTGTAGTTATCATCTGCCTTGCAGAAGTAAATATCCCCAACATCCAGGATTTGGAACCCATCTTGCTGTGGAATGGTAATCTTTCCTTCGGCCTTGCCTGAGTTCGCTTTTAGCACTTGCCCTTCCAATGCATTCTCTCTTTGTTTGATTTCCAAAACGTAGTCAACCGCCTTAATCAGTTCGTCGATGTTAATCGGTTTCATTAGGTAATAGGCTGCATGGTTGTTCAAAGCATCCATGGCATATTGGTTATATGCTGTAACGAAGATGGTTTCAAAAGTACGATTGGGCACTTTGTCCAATAAGTCAAATGCATTCCCAAACGGCATTTCAACATCCAAAAAAATAAGATCTGGTTTATGCTTTTTAATCAGTTCCAAACCTTCCGTTATATTGGAGGCTTCTCCTAAAAGTTTTATGGAGCTACAATATTTATCAAGATAGTTTGCAAGAATCTCGCGGCTCGTAGCTTCATCCTCAATTATTAGTGCTTTGAGTTCATTCATTGCTTCCTAAGTTTTAATGTAACCCTTGTGCCGGTACCATCTTTGTTTAAATCCACTATTTCCACCTCAATTTGGTTACCATGCATTTCATTCAGAATTCCAAGACGTTTTTTGATGTTCCCCATGCCCTTTGATTTTTGTTTTCTTTGGTTCTGGGTTTTTAGTTTTTTGGACTTTTTCCTTCCTATTCCATCATCAATAATTTCAATTTTCAAGGTATCATTGTCCAAAGGCTCCAACTGAATATGGAGCAACCCTTTCTCTTCCTTGTATCTAAGTCCATGCCAGATTGCATTTTCAATATAGGGTTGCAATAGCATCGGTGGAATGTGAAAAGCTTCCACATCAATGGATGGTTCTATCTCAATCTTATAATCAAATTTATCGGCAAAGCGAGAGTGTTCCAGCTTTACATAAAGTTCCAATAGTTCCAATTCTTCGGATAATGGGATAAAATCTTCCTCCGAATTTTCCAACACGCTCCGCATTAATACGGAAAACTCACTTAGGAATCGATTGGCACTACGTTCATCACTTTTGGCAATAAAATTATTAACCGAATTCAGCGCATTAAATATGAAATGGGGATTCATCTGAGTTCGTAATGACTTTAAAGCCAATAAATTATTGGCCAATTTTTGCTGTTTATTGCTTCTGTAAAAGAAAAATGCGGTGGATGCTAACAACAATATTCCCATCAAAAGAGTGTAAATAATCCATTTTTGGCGCTTACTGGTTTCCTCAAACAATTGTTGTTCCGTAAGGGCCAAGTCGTATTTACTTTGTGACAATTGTCTTTCTTGCTCCAAGCTGGATATTCTGTTCTGACTTGTGGCAATCTCCCTATTAAAACGGGCCGCTCTTGATATTTCCTGCTCCTTCTGAATGTAAAGACTATCCACCACGGCCACATAATCCTGATAGGATTCCAAGGCTTTGGTAAAATCCCCTTTATATCGATATACTTCGGATAGTTTTCGGGTGGCATCTTTTTTTACCACCAAATCATTGTCAGTGTCCGCTTCAACAATACTTTTTTGAAGGTAGGGAATTGCTTCATCCAGCTTGTTTTGGGCGATGTACGCATTGGCAATTTTATAGTTGATTCTTTGGGTCGTTATCGTATCTGAACTAGTGGTTGTCCCAGCTTCGGCCTTTTGTGTTCTAGGCAGATGCTGTAACTCATCCAAACTCTGTTTGCGCAGCTGGATTTCCTCATCATACCGATTCTTATCGCTATAAAAATCTGCGACCTTCTCATTTTCCTTAACCACTCGTTCTGGAGCAGAACTTCTGGACAAATTCAACGAATTGGTATAAAAGCCTTCAGCCTCCAAAACCTTATTCTGGCTTGCATAACTGTCCCCAATTTTTGAGTTTAAATCAATGATTTTAGAGGACATCTGGTTTTTTTCAGCAATTTTTAGCCCCTCTCGGTAAAAGTCTTCGGCCTCGCCAAAATCCTGCAACCCCTTATGCGCATCACCTAATGTTTCATAGGCCCCTACTCTTTGAATTGCTGTCAAATTTTTAACCTTTATCAGTTTTGTCAACTCCGTTTTGGCTTCTTCAAATTCTTTGTTATCCACGTAAACTCTTGCCAAAAGCAATGTAGTTTTTGATGTTTTCCTTGCTGCCAATGCATCCTTAAAGTTGGTAATGGCCAAATCATATTGCTTGTGGTACGCATAGATTTCACCCAAAGCGGTGAGTGATGCGGCAAGTTCCGTTTTGTTTCCTCGTTTCCCCAAATCGGCTATCGACTTAGCAATGAAATCAATACTTTTTTCCAGGTCAGTTTGTTTGTAGATGAGCGCTGAGTCCAGAAATTTTTGGTGATTAATTGTATTTCTATCCGTCCTTTTTTTGGATACTGAACTTTCTGTATCCTGCAAATATCCCTCTACCAGAACATCTACATCTTCGTCTGAAGTGATGCGGTGTTCCACGGTTTCGAACTCTAGACTTTGAAACATTATTATATCGCCGATAGCAGCTCTTATTCTGAATTCTCCGAGTCCATTGGTTAGTGTAAATTGTCCTCTGTCCGTTGAGACCTCAACCCCACTAATAGGGGTATAATTTTCCTTTCCCCTCACCGAGCCTTCGATTGTCAAAAGGGGCTTATTTGAATCCACTTGACACCATCCCAAGTTAAAAGGTAGGAGCAGCAATAGTACTATGTAAAAAACCTGTTTCATTTAGCAGAGAACTCCGTGTAAACTTAGTTCTAATTGCTGGGTTTAAAAAATGTGAAGAGCTCCTGAAACATTAGAAATCCCTTTAAATTGCTGTAGTTACGCAACCAAAACACTTCTTCACTCAGTAAAAGTAGTTGTTCCCTCATTATGGATTTTTATCCGAAAAAGTCCACCTTAGTTTTAGCCTAAATTTTAAAAGAATTCATCATGAAACGAATACAACTTTTTACTGGAATAGCTTTGTTTGCTGTAACTCTTGGCAACCTGTATGGTTATAATACCAAATCTGATATCCCAAACAAGATTGCCCCGACTATCAGCTACACGGCTGAAAAACCGGCAAAACAATACGTTAAACTCGCCTTATTGTTGGATACCAGCAATAGCATGGACGGTCTTATTAACCAGGCGAAATCCCAACTTTGGGACATTGTCAATGAATTCACTCACGCTCGCTGTGGAAATGAATCACGACCTTCTCTCCAAATTGCATTATATGAATATGGAAACGACAATCTTTCCTCTCGAGAAGGGTATATCAGACAAGTATTGAGCTTTAGCAGTGATTTGGACGAGATTTCAGAAAAGCTCTTTTCCTTGACCACAAATGGCGGTGAAGAGTATTGCGGTGAGGTCATCCATACTTCCCTTAAGCAGTTGGACTGGGGAAATAATGCGGACGACCTTAAAATGATATTTATCGCGGGAAATGAACCTTTTACACAAGGCAAACTGGATTATAAGGATGCTGCGACCGACGCCAAGGAAAAAGATATTGTTGTAAACACTATTTTCTGTGGAAACTATCAACAAGGTATTTCCACAAAATGGAAAAATGGAGCAACCTTAACCGGTGGGGAATACATGGCTATAGACCACAACAGACAGGTAGTTCATATCAATACGCCTTACGACGATATTATTATCCAATTAAATTCAAAATTGAACAAAACGTACATCTCGTATGGTTCTATTGGCGCATCAAAGGTTGCTGCCCAAACCGCCCAAGATTCTGAAGCCTATAACATGAATAAGGGGGTTGCCGTAAAACGTTCTATAAGCAAGAGTTCTAGGCTTTACAAGAACTCTACCTGGGATTTAGTCGATGCTGTTGAAGAAGACGAGGTAGCATTGGATGAAATCAAAGAAGAAGATTTACCCAAAGAGTTACGTGGAAAATCCGAAAAGGAGATGAAGGCATACATTGAAAGTAAAAAAGAGGAACGCAAGCGTATCCAGAAAGAAATACAGGACTTGAATGTAAAGCGTGAGGCTTATATCGCCAAAAATCAGAAGGAAGAAAAGGGTGAATTGGAGAATGCCTTATTGAATTCCATTAAAAATCAAGCGGCTAAGAAGAACTATAGGTGGGATTGATTGAATGGTTTAGCTGCTGAAAAATGGTCCGTTGGTAACAGCGGGCCATTTTAATTAATTGGCTGCCGGACAATAGCAATCATACCTTTTTTCCTGGTCGTTCTGACCAAAGTCATATCCCAAAGTTATCTGATGGAAACCACCGTTGTCGAATCGGATATCCCCGGATTGGTAGGAATAGTTGTATGAGAATAGAAAGTTCTTATAATTGATTCCAACTATAGGGGTAAAAAGTTGTAGCCTTTGTTCTCCAAAACTTCCATCTTGCTGGAACTGTGCGCCGTCAAAACTTCTACGATAGGAGAGTCCTCCCCAAACCGTCGCGTTATCCCCAACATCCCGGTATACCTTTGCATTGAAATCCACTGTGGCTTCTTCGGTAAACTCAGTGAGTTGCAGTAAAACAGAAGGTTCAATTCGGGTTCTTCTTCCGAATACATATCCAACTGAGAACAAATACCTTCTTAGGTTATCTACTCGAGGTACAACTAAATTATCAGGGTCATCTGCCCTTCCAATACGATAGATTTCACGCGTGGAAGCCAAAACATTAAGTATGGTGAAATGAGAATAAAATTCCCTGTAATTGTAGGAGACCCCTAGATCAAAGTTGAAATATGAAGCTGTAATTGTTGAACCCGTTATGGCTGGATCGAATGCAACCGATCTAAATTCTGTTTCATCTAAATTGCTTAACAAAGCTGTAGCACTCAAACCAAAGGATAGCTGGTTAAGTGTTCTAAAGTCCCCTGCCAATTGTAAATGGTGGGCATAGGTAAATTTAAAACCGGTTTGGGAATGAAATCCATTGGCATCATTAAAAATGATTCCACCAATACCGCTTTTCTCACCTACCCTAGCATTGATGTTTAAAGTCTGCAGATTAGGCGCGTCTTCCACATCGAACCATTGCTTTCTTGCTGTCAACCTAATTTTTGTACCCTCACTGATTCCGGCCATGGATGGATAGACCAAATAGTAATTATCCGCTAGATAGTCAAAATAGACAGGAATTCCTTCTTGAGCTTTTGATGTAAAGACACAACAGAAGAGGACGAAGGTTGATAGTATTAAACAGCGTCTCATGTATTGTTTGGGGCTATGGTTGATATATACGCAATCAAACATTGTAATAACGGTATAAGTACTACATTATTATACTGCTTGTCCTTCATCTTTTACTTTGGTATTTTTGTACAAATTCTTAGCTATGAAAGAATACAATATAACTGTTGTACAAACCAATAACCCCAAAATACTAAAGTTTGAGGCAAATCACTTCCTAGTAAAGGGTAATTATGAGTTTAAAAACATAGATGAAGCCCAAAAATCACCTCTGGCCCAACAGCTGTTTTACCTTCCCTTTATTAAAACTGTTTATGTTTCCGGAAATTTTGTGGCTTTGGAGCGTTTTGACATTGTAGAATGGGAAGATGTAAAGGACGAAGTGGCCCAACAACTGGTTGAATACCTCAATGCTGGACAAGTTGTTGTGAATGAGGAAACTACTGATAAAAAAGAGGCCATTACGGTATATGCCGAAGTTACCCCGAATCCAGCGGTGATGAAGTTTGTGGCCAACAAGAAAATTGTACCCACCATATACGAATTCAAAAATATTGATGAGGCCAAAGATTCAAAGTTGGCACAGGAACTCTTCCATTTTCCCTTTGTAAAAGAGGTATTTTTGGACCAAAACTATGTTTCCGTCTCCAAATATGACATGGCCCAATGGGAAGATGTTACGATGGAACTTCGTGAATTTATCCGCAACTTTTTGGCAGATGGAAAGGAAGTTGTGTCGGAAAAGGCCATGGAAGTTACCCAAAACTCTTCCAATACGGCATCCTTGAGTGAGGATTATGACGATACCTCCCTTCAAATTATCGATATTTTGGAGGAGTATGTAAAACCAGCAGTGGCCAGCGATGGTGGAAATATACTTTTTCAGTCGTATGAGGAGGATAGCAAAACGGTCAACGTTATCCTACAAGGAGCCTGTAGCGGTTGCCCTTCTTCCACTTTCACCCTAAAAAATGGTATCGAGACGATGCTTAAGAATATGATGGGTGATAAGGTCAATGAAGTTGTGGCCATAAACGGGTAATTACCAGCTCTTAGGCAGAGAAAAAATGCCCATTTTTTGTTAACTTCAATAAATTTTAAAAACATTGACCATGGCAGTTTTAAAAGTAATTGAAGTATTGGCAAATTCTGATGAAAGTTGGGAAGATGCAACAAAAAATGCGTTGGAACAGGCCTCAAAATCAGTAAAGAATATACGCTCGGTGTATATTAACGAACAAAGTGCCTCCGTAAAGGATGGAAAAATTGATGATTACCGCGTAAACGTCAAAATTACCTTTGAAGTAAAATAAAGGTTCGAAGGAATTGCAGTAAAAAAAGCGCCAATAAGGCGCTTTTTTTACTCTCAATCAGAAAATAGTGATGAATTCAAGATTCATATTCGTTCAATTTCTGTTTTTTTCAATGCTTGGTTGTACCCAAAAACCTAAAGAAGTGACCCACAAATACACAAATGACCTTATTCACGAAACCAGTCCTTATTTATTGCAACATGCCCATAACCCTGTGAATTGGGAAGCATGGAATCCTGAAGTACTGGAGCGTGCACAAAAAGAGGATAAGTTATTGATAATCAGTATTGGCTATGCTGCATGCCATTGGTGTCATGTAATGGAACATGAATGCTTTGAAGATGAGGAAGTGGCCCAAATAATGAATGACAATTTTATCAACATAAAAATTGACCGAGAGGAACGACCGGATGTGGACCAAATTTATATGGATGCCATTCAATTGATGTCAGGTCATGGTGGATGGCCACTAAACATTGTGGCTTTACCCAACGGCAAGCCCTTTTGGGGCGCTACCTACGTTCCAAAAGGAAACTGGATAAAATCCCTTGAACAACTCTCTGAACTATATGCAAAAGAACGTACTCGGGTAGAAGAATATGCCAATAATCTATCCCAGGGAATCAATGCCATAAACCTTATTGAAACCCAGCAGAACACTTCCATTTATAGTTTGGAGCAGTTGGACCTTGCGGTAAAAAAATGGTCGCAGTCCTTTGATACCTATTTGGGTGGCTACAAAAGAGCTCCAAAATTCATGATGCCCAATAATTGGGAATTCCTGCTGCATTATTCCACTGCGGTAAACCCTGATTTGATGGAATATGTGGACATCACCTTAACCCGAATGGCGTATGGCGGTATTTTTGACCATGTAGGTGGTGGGTTTTCTAGATATGCTGTGGACACCAAATGGCATGTTCCCCACTTTGAGAAAATGCTCTATGACAATGGGCAATTGGTGAGCCTTTATGCAAAAGCTTACGCTAAAACTCAAAACAACCTGTACAAAGAGGTGGTTGAGAAAACCATTGATTTTGTGGTAGAAGAACTAAAAGACGAAAACGGAGGGTTCTATTCCTCCTTGGATGCAGATAGTTTGGATGAAAATGGGCACTTGGAGGAAGGAGCGTACTATGTTTGGAAAGAAGAAGAACTCAAAGAAATCCTGAAAGCTGACTTTCCTGTATTCAAAGAATATTACAGCATCAATTCCTATGGTTTATGGGAAGATGGAAATTATGTATTGATTCGGGACAAATCAGATGCGGAACTGTCTCAATTACTTTCCATTGGTACTGATGAACTTAAAAACAAGATGGAAAATTCACTTAGCCTTTTAAAAGAGGAACGTTCTAAACGGGAAAAGCCGCGTCTGGATGATAAAATTCTTACTTCTTGGAATGGGCTCATGCTCAATGGACTTGTGGATTCCTACCGTTATTTAGGAAATCAACAGTATTTGGATTTGGCATTAGAGAATGCCCGATTCATCGAAGAAAACATGATGAATCCAGACCATTCTTTATTCAGAAACCATAAAAATGGGAAAAGCAACATTAACGCCTTTTTAGAGGATTATGCCACCGTAATTGAAGGTTTTCTTAATCTCTACCAAGTGACTTTTGAGGAAAAGTGGCTGAATCATGCTAAAAATCTACTTGATTATTCCAAAGAACACTTTATGGATGAAAGTTCAAAAATGTTCTATTTCACTTCGGATGAAGATCAATCCTTAATCCGTAGGAGTATAGAAACGGGGGATAACGTTATTTCCGCTTCCAACTCCATAATGGCTAAAAATCTTTTAAAACTTCATAAGCTTTTCCCCAATTTAGAATATGGTGATTTGGCCAGAGCGATGCTACAAAATGTTCAATCGGATTTTGACCGAAGCGCACAGGGCTACACCAATTGGTTGCATTTGGTACTGTACGAACATTTGAACTTCCATGAAATTGCCATTGTCGGTGAAAACTATAAAAAAATAGGCAGTGAGATAGGCAGTAAATATCTTCCCAACAGCATTTTGGTAGGTTCTGCGAAAGAGGGAAGTCTGGACTTGCTTCAAAACCGATACAACGAGGACGAAACCCTTATTTATGTCTGCATTGAAGGTGCCTGTAAATTGCCGGTTAAATCATCCAAGGAAGTATTTCAACAGCTTAAAGATTAATAATAATTTAAACTCCTACCTATTGTTTGGACCATCTGCTTAATTTTGCTTTGCACTAAATCATCACGTTATGGAAGAGCTAAAGAATTTTGAGAAACATCTAGAAAATGCCATTGAATGGTTTTGGGATTTTATCCCAGACCTTATCCTCGCGGTTATTATTTTAATCGTAGGCTGGTGGATGGTTCGGTTTATCAATAAAATGGTTGCTAAGTTTTTTGACAAAAAGGATTACGAACCTACTCTAGAGAGTTTTATTCAAAGCTTTATCAATATTTCCCTAAAGGTTTTGCTATTTGTGGTCGTGGTCACCCAATTGGGGGTAAAATCCTCTTCTTTGGTAGCCATGATTGGTGCGGCTGGTCTTGCCATCGGCCTAGCCCTACAGGGATCCTTAGCCAATTTTGCTGGTGGAGTACTTATTCTCATTTTTAAACCCTTTAAAGTTGGGGATTGGATTTCTGCACAAGGCTTGGATGGTAGCGTAAAGCAAATCACCATTTTCAGCACCAAACTGAACACTTTTGGTAATCAGATTGCCATTATTCCCAATGGGCAACTTTCGAATGGAAGTATCGTAAACTACAACGGTGAACCCAATCGAAGAGAGAATTATAAGGTAGGTATTAGCTATAGTTCCAATATAAAGACAGCCAAGGATATATTGTTGGCTATTTGCGAAGAGGACGAGCGCATTCTTAAAGACCCGGCTCCCGAAGTGTATGTGGACAGTTTAGGGGACAGTTCGGTTAACCTAACGCTTCGTTTTTGGGCACCAAACGATGTATTCTGGCCGGCACGTTTTAATGTGATTGAGCAATCCAAATTACGATTTGATGCCGCTGGAATCGAGATTCCATTCCCACAACGTGTGGTTCACGAAGCAGCTACGGATTAGTTTTTTTGCCTTGTAGGACAAAGTCTTTGAGGTAATAGGGCTCAAAATAGGCTACATCCTCAAAATGCTCCTTTTGATATTTATCATGGGCAATTACAGCCATTTCACTGGCTGAGGGCATAAGTGTCTCATCAAAGATAAAGTTGGAGTGTTGAAGGGTTTCCTTGCATTTCGATGCACCACTACCTACCATGTAGACCTTATCGTAGCTTAAATAATCTTGAAAGGATGAGACCTCTACAACCTCGGCTTTAGTTTCTCGAATTTCTTGGTAATTTTCATCATAAACCGCTGAATACACTTCCATGCGACGCGCGTCCAAAACAGGAATGACCAACTGATTCTCCTC
Source organism: Flagellimonas sp. (assembly GCF_965601775.1). Lineage (GTDB taxonomy): Bacteria > Bacteroidota > Bacteroidia > Flavobacteriales > Flavobacteriaceae > Flagellimonas. Next base: position 666,232 of record NZ_OZ271837.1, on the reverse strand, counting down.
CAATTTGACCTGCCTTGCCATACTCTCTAAGGTAGCTACAGCAATCAATGGAATATCCAAAGAAAAACATAAGCCTTTCGCGGCTGAGACGCCGATACGTAGTCCGGTATAGGAACCTGGGCCTTTACTGACAGAAACCGCATCCAAATCTAAAAAAGATAAGGAAGCCTCATCCAAAGCCTCTTTAATAAAAACATGCAGCTGTTCCGAATGGGAATATTCAGCTGCATTGTTTTCTTTTAATAGGATTGTTTTCTCGTTTTCCGATATGCTGACCGAGCAATTGGTCGTAGCGGTCTCTAAATTTAGTATTCGGGCCATAGGGCCACAAAGATACTAGTTTAGGGTGATTGGAATACCGTAGAAGAATTCCAAAATCTTAAGTCGGAAAATGTAATCGTATTTGGTTCTAATCACGTTGGCTTCCGCATTATCCACTCGAGCCTGTGCTTGACTAAAGTCAAAGGAATTCATCAATCCAACATCAAAACGTTCTTTAGCATATTCATAGGCCAATCTTCGTGCTTCCAAGGTTTTTTCTGCGGCTTCGTAGGACTTGAAAAAAGTGGTTACATCGACATGAGCTTGTTGAATATCTGTTTCCAAAGCCAACTTATCCTGCTCAAATTGAACTTTAGCTCGTTCCAAATTTAATTTAGAACGCTTTACGTTATTTCGGGTGCTCCATCCGTTAAATACGGGAACGTTCAATTGTGCACCATAGGACACCCCATCAAAAATCCAAAGCTGATCTATGAAATTTGGCGTAAAAAACTCAGGAGGTGATCCTGGAGGCAAGCCAGCTACCGGAATCTGGGCAACATCAGAGTAACGTGTACCGTAGTTCGCAAAAGCTGAAAGTGTAGGCAGATATGCTCCCTTGGCTATTTTAAGGTCTTCTTCTGCCAATTCTACATTAGCCTGGGAAAATTTAATATCATTTCTAAATGTTAAAGCCTTGTCAAAGATTACCTTGGCCGAGTTGTCCAAAATATCCGAAGGTGGAATATCGAAAGTATCATCTACGATATCAAAGTTTTCATAATCGGTAATCTGTAGCAATTGTGCTAAGTTGACCCTTGAAATCAACACAAGCCCTTCTCCATTGATAATCTGCTGTTCCTGATCTGCTGCTGTGGCTTCGATATCCAATAAATTTCCTCTAGGTACCACTCCTGACTCCACCAACTCTCTGGTTCTTTTTAAGTCTTGTTCGGTAACCGCGTATTGCGCACGGAACGTCTTGAGCTGTTCCTTGCTAGACAACACCTGTAGGTATGCATTGGCCACATTCAATCGAATATCATCCTTCAAATCATCCAAGCGATATTGATTCGCGATTGCATTCAATTTTGCTCGATTCAACGTACGGATATTCCGAAGACCATCAAACAAGGTTACATTGGATGTCACCCCAACGTTTACATTGTTCTGCGTGGTGTTTGTTGGCAAGTTGTTCGTTGGGTTAATAGAGAAACCTGTATTACTTGAGTAGGATGTATTACCATTTAAATTGGGAAGGAAAGCTCCTATCGCATCAGATTTGTCAATTTTGGCACTTTCCAAATCCAGTTCAAACTGTTCTATCGTAAGGTTATTTTCTACAGCGTACTCCACGCATTCTTGCAGGGTCCATTTTCTTAACTGTGCTTGGGTTAAGGACACGGCAAACAAGGCTATGATTATTGCAAGCTTACTTTTCATTCGTCTTTTGATTTTTGGTTCGTTATTTTATTAGGCGTCCTCTTCTTCAGTGTCCTCTTCTTCTTCACCTAACTTTATGGGTTCAGTTTTATTCCATTGTTTTACCTGGTCACCCTCTTCCAATCCGGAAACAATCTCCACATTAACCCCATCTGATATTCCTATTTCAATATCCCTTCTTTCGAACTGTTGTTCACCAGTCGCAACTTCTACATAGGGCTTGTTGGTTTCTTTGTCAAACTGTAATAGGGCTTCAGGAATTACCAATATGCTATCCTTCTTTTCAAGTACAAGGGATGCATTGGCACTATACCCCGCACGAATCAAGAAATCGTCTTCCACTACTACATCACCTTCAATCTTAAACTGAACTGCACCTGCTTCTTCCGTTCCTTTTGGAGCTATAAACTTCAATTTGGCATCAAACTTTTTGTCATCAATGGCACCCAAACTAATTTCCAAAGGCATCCCTACAGCCAACTTGCCAACTTCACCTTCATCTACTTGTCCTTCAAAAATCATTTTACCTAAATCAGCAATAGAGGCAATGGTAGTCCCATCATTAAAGTTGTTACTCTGTATTACCTGATCACCAACCTCGACGGGGATTTCCAAAATAGTTCCATTCACGGTGGCTCTAATATTCGTATTTGCAGCAGTTGAACCTCCAGCTGAACCCACGCGAATAATCTGATAATCGGTTTGGGCGTTTTTTAACTCCTGAACGGCTTGATCATATTGCAATTGCAGATTATTAAAATCTTGGCTTGAGATTACTCCTTTATCAAATAATTCCTTGTTGCGATTATATTCAATCTTGGTGTTATTTAGAGCAATTTCGGCATTGTTAACTCTCCCCTTTGCAGCATATAGGGATTGCTCATTGGGCACTACTTTAATTACCGCAATGAGGTCACCAGCTTTCACTGCCTCCCCTTCCTCTTTGTAAATTTTATCTATGATACCCGAGATTTGAGGCTTTATTTCAACTTCCTCTTGAGGAATCACTTTGCCAGTGGCAACGGTTTTCTTCTCTATACTTGAAATGAAAGGTTCATGGGTATCATAGGTGATGGACGATTTGCTGTTCGATTTTATAAAAAATACAGCAGCCCACATGGCACCGATGGCCAAGACGGAGATACCTACCCATTTTAAAATCTTTTTCATTGTATTGGTGTATTTAATTAACTATTAGCTATCTATTATTCTTCTCTTAATGCGTCTATTGGTCGTATACTTACTGCCCTTTGCGCCGGAATTAAACCTATCAAAATACCAAGGATTATCATTAGCAACATGGAACCCAAAACATAGGGTATGGGCACAGTTGGATTGGTATAGGGTATTCCATCACCACCTCTCGTTACTACGTCAATCAACTGTAATGTAAGTGCACCGAAAATGATTCCTATTACTCCGGCCAACAAGGTCAATACCAAAGACTCAATGATTATTTGATTTCTTACTTCGGTTGGGGTGGCACCTAATGCTCTTCTCACACCCAGTTCCTTCGTTCTTTCCTTAACCGAAATCAATAATATGTTGCCAATCCCAATGATCCCTGCTAGAATACAGGCAACTCCAACAATCAAGGATAAGAAGGTCATACCGCTGGAGAAACCGATGATTTTATTGAAAACCTCACCTAAATTGAAGGAACCAAACGCTCTTTCGTCCTTAGGGTCAACCTTATGTATGTTTTTTAGCACAGCTTTGATGTCCTCCTCAACCTGAATCACATCTGCATCATCATAGGCTGCTATGGTAAACCAGGATACATCTTCGCCGGTGTTGTATAATTTCCTGAAGGTGGTAAATGGAATGAAGATATCGCTATCGCTTTCAAAACCTCCACCAGGAGTAAACTTGTGTACTCCCACCACTTGGAAGTAGATGTTATCTATCCGGATATAACCCCCAATAGGATTTTCATCTTCCTCAAAAAGTTCCTGTTGGGTACGTTCTCCGATAACACAGACTTTCCTCGCCTGTTCAATATCATCTTCATTGATAAATCGACCTCCTTTATATATCTTTTTGGTAGCAATCCTAGCAAACGCTGGAAAATCTCCGTATACGGCATAATTGCCAGATTTAAGTCCTCTTGTGATGATACCTGGATCTGAACCAAAAACGCCCTTTACGTTTCTTGGTGCTATATTTTCTATTTCAGGAACCCGATTGTACAGCACATCCACATCGTTCAATTTCAACTGGATACGTCTGCCCGTTTTAAAACCTGCATACGGCATACTTGTGCTTTGTCCCCAGGCAAACAAGCTGTTTCTCGCGATGGTTTCGAATTGCTTTTCAAAACCGTTGTCCAATCCCTTTGCAGCACCGGAAAGACCGATGTAGATGTAAATACCAATAAAAACACCCACCATCGTCAGAAATGTACGAAGCTTATTGTTTCGAATCGATTGAAAAATTTCTATCCACGTATTTCTATCCAGTATCTGTCTCATCTTACTCGTCTCTTAAGGCCACAATGGGTTTTATTTTTGCTGCTTTTCTCGCTGGGACGTATCCCGCTAAGGCTCCAATGGTTATCAGCAGGATGGTGACAAAGACTGCTGTTCCATAATTGATCTCCGGATTGGTAATGAAATAATCATCCTCCAAGGTTTTTCCGCCAATGGAATTCAAAACCACAATACCGATTATCAGGCCAATGATTCCAGAAATAGTAGTAATGAATATGGACTCGAATAAAACTGCATTGGTCACCTTTTTTGGAGTGGCTCCCAAGGCTTTCCTTATTCCCAATTCCTTGGTACGTTGTTTTACCGTGAACACCATAATGTTTCCAATACCTATCATTCCCGAAATGATTACCGCAAAGGCAATTCCGGAGATTACTTTTTGAAGGAAACCGGCGAACTGCTGATTTTGCTTTAGCTGATCCGCTACATTTCTGATGAAAATACCATTGGGATCATCTGGACTTATTATTTTTTTATCCCGTATGAAAGTGTTCAACTTACCTTCAAAAGCCATGGCCCCTGAATACCCAATTTCGGGCTTGAAGGCCAAGATAATCTGGTCAATTTTATCCGTATTCTTTTCAATAAGCTGTCTTGTGGTATAGGGTATGTAGATGTATCGCTCTTCGTTGTCACCACCGTCGTCTTGAAACACACCGATTACCTTAAATACGCTACCCCCAACATCTATATACTTTCCTATGGATTCTTCTCCCAAGAAGAGATCTCGTTCTACCAAGCGACCGATTACCGCATATTTTGTTCTGTCCTTAATATCGGTTTCATTGAGATAGCGACCCTTCATCAAAATGGTTTTTTCAGCATATTGATGTGCCGGAGCTACTGCTCGGGTATTATAGTTATCCGATTCATTTTTGTAGGCTACCAAAGCCCTACGTGTAATTCTTGGCGTGATATAATCTAAAAACATGGGAAACTGCGCCTTGATATCCTCAATGTCGCCGTTTTCAAATTCTATTCTTCGATTGGCTTTATATCCGCCATAAGGTATGGTGGTTCGACCAGGGAAAATGAAGAAAACATTGGTAGCGTCATCACCAAAAAACTTGTCGAAGGTGTTGTTCAATCCATTTCCCATGCCATAGAGAACCACATAGATGAAAATACCCAAAGCCACAGCAAAACCAGTAAGGAATGTCCTTAGTTTGTTCTTGCGAATGGTTTCCAATATTTCCTTCCAGGTATCTCTACTGAACATATTCTGATGCTCTTACTTGTTCAACTTTTTCATCTTGTACAATCACACCATCCTTCAAATGCACGATACGTTTGCACATATGTGCTATATCCTTCTCGTGGGTTACTACCAAAATGGTATTCCCTTCATCATTGATTCTTTGAATCAAATCCATAACCTCATAGGATGTTTTACTATCCAAAGCCCCGGTAGGCTCATCTGCCAACAACACCTTGGGTTCAGCCGCCATGGCTCTTGCAATGGCTACCCGTTGTTTTTGTCCACCGGACAACTCGCTGGGCAGGTGTGTTGCCCATTCTTTCAATCCTACTCTTTCTAGGTAATTCAGTGCTTTTTCCTGACGTTCTTTTCTTGCCACGCGCTGATAGTACAATGGCAAGGCCACATTTTCCAGGGCGCTTTTATAGTTGATAAGATTAAAGGATTGGAATACAAAACCTAAAAATTTATTGCGGTATTGTGCAGCCTTGGTCTCGGTCAAATCCTTAATTGGAACCCCATCCAAAATGTACTCTCCGCTATCTGCACCATCCAACATTCCTAAAATGTTCAGTAATGTGGATTTCCCTGAACCGGAAGAACCCATTATTGCCACAAGTTCACCCGCTTCGGCGGAAAAATTAATACCCTTAAGTACATGGAGGGAATTGCTTCCCATTTTATAGGATTTATGAAGATCTTTGATTTCTATCATGATTGGTGCTATTAGCTATCAGGATTACAACTCCCGTTATAGGACTTACAAATCGATATTTTGTTACAAGATTGAATTATTTTTTTCTAAAAAAGTTTAGTTGCCGTTTTCTTCTTCCTCAACGCTATTCCAGACTTTGATCTTATCTGCCTCTTCGACCCCTGATTTTACCTCAACAAATATCCCATCGCTCACCCCTAACTCAATATCGCGTCTTTCGAATTGCTGCTCTGAAGTTTCAACTTCCACAAAAGGTTTTTTGGTTTCATCATCAAACTGGACCAAAGCCTCTTTCAAGGCCAAAACACTATCCGCCCTGGCTAAAATAATGGAAGCATTTGCACTAAGTCCAGCTCTGATAAATGTGGTATCCTCTTTGGTCAAAGTACCTTTGATTTCAAACTGAATGGCACCGTTTTCTTCTTTTCCTTTAGGTGCGATATAATCCAAAACTGCATCAAAAATCCTATTCTCGATGGCCCCCACGGTAATTTCCAGAGGTAGGTCCTCCTTGATTTTTCCCACTTCGGATTCATCCACCTTGCCTTCAAAAATCATTTTTTCCACATCAGCAATGGCAGCAATGGTGGTTCCTTCATTGAAATTATTGCTTTCTATTACTTGATTTCCTACCTCAACCGGAACTTCCAAGACCATGCCACTTACCGTAGACCGAATCAAGGTATTTGCGGCATTGCTCAGTCCGCGCGTAGTACCTGTTTTTACTATATCAAAACGCTGATTAGCAGCCTGAAAAGATTGCTTAGCCTGATCATAGGTAACTTGGGCTCGTTCTAAATCCGCTTGCGAAATAACGCCTTTATTGAAAATGGCCACTTGGCGGTCGTAGTTCCTTTTTTGATCTTCCAAATTGATTTTGGCTTCATTGATTGCATTTCTCGCGTCATTCAAGGCAGTCAAATTGGGGACTACCTTTATTTTGGCCAACAAATCCCCGGATTTTACGTAATCGCCTCCTTCCACATAAATTTCTTCTATAACTCCAGAAATATTAGGTTTTATCAGCACTTCTTCCAAAGGAAGGATACTTCCTGTAGCCACTGCTTTTTTGACAATACTTTGTTTGGATAACTGTTCTGTTTTATAGACCACTGGGTCCTCCGCATTCTTTTGATATAAATAGAACATTGAACCCCCAAAAACGACTAGGATAAGGAGTAAAATGATAATGGTCACTGATTTTTTCATTGTAAGCTATTATTTTGATTGATTGATATTCATTATTCAGTTCTTAAGGCTTCTATGGGTCGTACGCGAATGGCGCTATTGGCTGGAATGAATCCTGCAAGCAGTCCGGAAAACATAAGAATCATCAAAGCTCCACTAACCACTCCAACGCTCACACTGGGATTCAAAAACATATCAACAGGACCTACGCTGTCCAATAAGGAATTGATGCCATAAATCACAAGAGAGCCAAAAATTATCCCTGCCATTCCAGAAACTAGGGTAAGAAATATGGATTCCATCAATATTTGAAGTTTAATGGACCATGGCGACTCACCCAAAGCTCTACGTATTCCAATTTCTTTTGTTCGCTCTTTTACCACAATAAGCATGATATTACTTACCCCGATAATTCCAGAAAGCAATACCATAATCCCCACGATATAAGCTACTGCCTTTAGCGCCCCAAATAGGCTCTCCACACGATTGTATTGTTCATAAAGGTCAAAGTATCCAATGGCGCGATTATCTTCAGGATGAACCTTATGTCTCTTTTTCATTTCGCCAACGATAGCTTCTTTTAGAACCGATATGGAGTGACCATCATGAGCAGTGATTGCCATCCATCCTACTTCTTCACCCCTGTTAAAAGCCTGGGCAAAAGAAGTGAATGGTACAAAGATTTCCTTCTGTGCTTCTTCACCATCCCCATCATTGCTATTCTTTTTGTAGGTCCCTATGACCATAAAATTGACCCCTTGTATTTTGATATAAGTTCCCAAAACCTCTTCGTCCTTCTCATACAAATCACTTTTTACCCCTCTTCCGATGACCGCAACTTTTCTTTTTTCAGTGATGTCATTGTAATTGATAAAACGGCCCGAAGTAACTGTCATGGGGTCTTGGTTTATGATCTCCGGATAATCCCCGTAGACATTGTACGACCCTGTACGAATACCACGAATCACATTATTCCCTCCGCTTCGGAAGCCACTCAACTGATTACGTGGAGAAATAAAACGGAGGTTGGGCACGTTGTCTTGAATTGCTTGTACATCACTGGTTCTGAATTCAAAACTTCGTCCTTTGGGTAGACCCTCATACGCTTTGGTCGTGCTACGAGTCCACATGAACATGGTATTGGTAGCTATATCCCCAAAATCCTTTTTAATTCCGTTCTCTAAGCCTTTTCCAGCTGCCAGTAGAACAATTAGGATAAAAATGCCCCAGCATACTCCAAATGCCGTAAAAATTGTCCTCCAGACATTACTGGTCAGTACTTCAAGAATTTCCTTCCATCGGTCTTTATTGAACATTACTTTGCTTTGTCTTCTTTTTTATTCGTCCCTTAGGGATTCAATCACTTGAACTTTTGCTGCTCTCCATGCTGGAACAAACCCCGCCAGTGTTCCTGCGAGTATCAGCACCAGAACCGTAGCAAAAGCTACATTGAAATTCACTGAAGGGTTTAGCACATAGTCCACCTCTACATTGGGTCCAACTATCTCTAGTAGGGCCATACTAAAAATGAGCCCGGTGAAACCTGAAATTGCGGTCACAAATATGGATTCATGAAGAATCATCGCTACAATCGACCACGGTTTGGCACCAAGTGCCTTTCGTATACCTATTTCCCGAGTCCGTTCCCGAACCACAATCAACATGATATTGCTCACCCCTACTACTCCAGCCACAATGGTACAAACACCTACGAACCAGAAAAAAACCTTTATGTTTCCTGTAAGTCCATAATAACGTTTGGCCTCCTCCATGGCACTCCATACCTCCATGGCGCCATTATCATCTGGGGCCACAGTATGTGCTTGTTGTAAATAACTTTGCAGATTTTCCTTAAATTCTACGGCTTGAGCAACAGCTTGGTCAAAATTCTCCACCGGAGGAAGCGTGTAGGACAGATTGTTCACCCTATTTCCTCCATTGAAAACACGTTGGGCCGTAGTTATGGGAATGTATATACGTTCTTCCTCACGTTCACGAAGTTCTTTAAATACACCTATAATTTTGAATGGAATTCCGGAGATGTCAATATATTCTCCTAAGGGAGTATCCACTTCATTGAAAACATCCTTTTTGATTTTGTTTCCAATAATAGCCACTTTGGCCGTGGAGATTTCATCTTCATAATTGACAAATCGCCCCTCCAACATCCCGGTGTTCTCTATAAACTGAAAGTCAGAAGCTACCCCTTGCACACTGTATACCAGTGCTTCCTTTCCATAATTAACTGTAATACCTCTAACAAAAATTCGTGAAGATTCATATTCAATGTCTTCTTTATACATCGAAGACACCGTTTCAAAATTGTCGTTGATAAATTGTATTCTTCTTCCCGGGTTCAGTCCCTTATATTCTTTGGAAGTAACTCCCGGCCAGGCCCAAACACTTGTAGATGCATCTTGCTTAAATTCTTGTTCAATGCCATTTTGCATGCCTTGACCAAATCCCAATAAAATAACCAATATGAAAATTCCAGAAGCCACAGATAGCCCTGTTAGGAAAGTACGTAATTTGTTCTTTCTGATGGTGTCAAATATCTCTTGCCACCTTTCTATATCGAACATGTGGTTGGTGTTTGGTGATTGATGAAATACGCAAGCGTACTCTAATACGACGACAAGTAAATGGTAATGTTACAGTTGGACCGTAAAAAATTTGTTAATTTTTCCGAAATCCTTCTATTTCCGCATCTTTCGGTAAATAAAAAAGAATAATCCGGCCACCAAAATGTATGGGATGGCCATTAAATAGACGATTCCATCATTGAGGGCTTCAGCAGATTCCGGGTTGCCTTCGCTTTCAACTACAGCCCTGCACATAGCGCATTGGGCCTCCATCAATTCCGGAGAAAGAAAAACCAAAAAAAGTAATACTATCGAAAGTCTGGTTTTCATAAATCAATGCACATAATAAGGAGAAATCATCAGATAAACCACCACACCGGTGATAGCAACATACAACCAAATCGGGAAGGTGTATTTGGCCCACTTGCGATGAGCTGCAAAATCCTTTAAATAGGCTTTGGAATAGGTTTTCAACACCAAAGGTATAATCACAATAGATAAGGTGATATGAGTAATCAAAATAAAGAAATAGATGTATCTTAAAAACCCTTCACCTCCATACTTTGTACTCTCCGAAGTCATGTGGTAGGCCACATACATTATCAGAAAAAGTGCAGAGAGTGCTATACAGGTAGTCATTAAATTTTGATGCTGCTTTCTTTTCCCATTTTTGATGGCCACCACAGCTAGTACCAAAAGAACTGCTGTAATTCCGTTGGTTGTGGCATAGATGGGCGGCAAAAAGGACAGGGGTTCCGCGTTCGGAATCTTATAACCGAACAACAAGGCAACCACTACAGGAGTCACTACAGAAACAATAGTAATTAGTCGATTATATCTTTTTTCCTTTAATGAAACTTCTTGCATCATTCCTCGAGTAATAATTTTTTAATGTCTTCCTTTAACATTGTAATTTGCTGAGGCTCCCCTTCATCATTAACCCCTTGTTCCTCGGTTACCGTTCCTCGGTAGTATATAATAGGGTTTCCAAACTTATCCTCCCTACTTCTTATGTTTCCTTGCTTGTCTATGAGCGCAAACATTCCTGAATGCTCAAAACCTCCTGGAACACTAGAGTCCTCGGTTGCTTGAAGATAAAATCCCTCTTGGGCCAAACTATAAATGGAATCTCTATCCCCAGTCAACAAATGCCAATCTTTATCTTGAATCCCGTAACGTTCTGCATACTTTTTCAAAGTGGACGGCGTATCGTATCTAGGATTGATGGTAAAAGAAGCCACTCCGAAATCCTTGTATTCTTTAAAAGTGTCTTGTAGTTCCACCAAATTTTTGGTCATTATTGGACAGATGGTCGGACAGGTGGAGAAGAAAAATTCCACAACATATACTTTACCTAAATAATCTTTGTGAGTAATTAGAACACTGTCTTGATTCCTAAAGGAAAAGGGAGGTACTTTCCGCTTGCTACCATTGTTAATTACAAAACCTACTTCCTTTCCCAAATTGGGAATGCTCATCCTGTCATTTTCAACAACCGTTCCCTCCTTCAATCGTTTTGAAATCTCATAGACCGCGAAGGTTCCAAAAATCAAAATGATGGCCGATACCCAAACGTAGGTGTATTTTTTTTTGCTATTTGCTCCTGTTGGCATTGTTCTTTTTTAAAGCGAGTCGGTATTCCGCCAAAATGATTTTTACATCATCCTCCATCTTATTGTTAAGCTCTGCTACGGATGTGGTATTAAATCCAAATTTGACCCCCTCATCTTCATCATCATTTCTACCTCTTAGATTGCGGTCCTTATCAATTATAAACACATAGGGTGTACTTAAATCTTGTCCCAGTTCCAAATTTGTCTCCAGGCTACGAAAGAAAGACTGAATATCGTTTTCCTCCCCAAAGGCGAAATTCCATTTATCCACTTCGGACAAAGTCCCCAATTCCCCTTTTAAGGCAGTCACTTCATCCTCAAGTCCTTTTGGAGCTATCATCAATATCTGAAAATCATTAAACTCACTGAAACGCTTATAAATCTTTTGATTTAGATTGAAAGCATTGCCTTTCTTTTTGTCGATAGTATTGCCCAAAAATCCAAGGATGGTGATTTTATCCGCAAGTTGGTTATCTCCTGAAAACTCAATAGGCTCAGGAACATTTTCTGTTAAAATGGGCAGTTTCCCGAAGTTGTTGACTCCTGAGGCAAAAAAGAGATATGCCACTAAAGGAAAGATGAAAAGAACGATTAAAACGAAGGTCTTTTTCATGGAATCAATACTTGTGCAAAAATAAAAAAGACGGTTTTGAAACCGCCTTTTGCAAATGTTAATACTTTCTTAGAAGTTCCACGCTTGAAAACCTTCTTTATAGACGTTGTAGATATAATCCGCTTCAAAAAGCAGGATAAAAATTAAATAACTTACCAAGAAAATAGGTGTCCATACTATGGCTCTTCTCAAGGAACTTCTTTCATCTCTCAGGTGCATAAAATCCCAAGCGATGTAGTAGGCTTTTACCAAAGTAAGGATGATGAATATCCAGTTTAGGAGTTTCATCCCTAAAAAATAGGTCCCCGTTAAAAATTTCGGCTTAAGAATACCCAAAGCTACTTCTACAGCAGTTACTATGGAAAGAAAAATCAATACTCCCCAAATTTTTTGGGTATTGGACTTAAACTTTAAAAGTCCCCTGAAAATTTCCAACTTATGATCGTGTGCCATATTATATTGTTTTTGACAGATTCCTGCCTTCGCAGGAATGACATAAAAATTATACCAAATAAAAGAATGTAAATACGAATACCCAGACCAAATCTACGAAGTGCCAGTACAACCCAACTTTTTCCACCATTTCATAGTGTCCTCTTCGCTCATAGGTTCCGAGGATTACATTGAAAAAGATAATTACGTTGATTACAACACCTGAGAATACGTGAAATCCGTGGAATCCAGTAATGAAAAAGAAGAAGTCCGCAAACAATCGACTACCATATTCATTTCGGATTAGGTTAGCCCCTTCCACAACCAATTTGGCATCTTTTAATTTTGCCAAAGACTCTTGACGGGTCAACACCGTTTTCTCTCCTTCCTCGTTGATGGTTTCAGTTCGAATTAGAATATTTGGGCTTGCCTTGAACCCTTCAATCACTTCATTTAAAGAGTACGACGTTTTGTAGCCTTCCGTTTGATACCAAATACCGTTGGAAGCTTCATGCTTTATACGATCTTCTGGCAACGTCTTGGAAAAATCAGCTAAAGCTGCACGTTTACCTGTTTCAGCATTTACAAATTGAAGAATTCTACCTCCCCTTGTTTCCAAAGCTCCATAATCCCCTTTAATGAAAGTGGCCCATTCCCAAGCTTGTGAACCTACGAAAATGGCGCCTCCAATAATGGTAAGAAACATATAAAGAATTACTCTATTCTTCATCATTCTATGTCCCGCATCCACAGCCAATACCATGGTAACAGAAGACATAATCAGAATAAAAGTCATAAAGGCTACATAGTACATGGGTGCCTCAACACCATGAAGTCCTGGAAAGTGGGTAAATACCTCATCGGCAATGGGCCAAGTTTCGATAAACTTAAACCTAGAAAAGCCATAGGATACCAAGAAACCCGAGAAGGTCAAAGCATCCGAGACAATAAAGAACCACATCATCAATTTTCCGTAGCTAGCGCCTAAAGGACGATTTCCGCCTCCCCAAACGCTATCTTCTGCACCGGTTGTAACCGTAGAATCCATAAATATGTTCGTTTTAATAAAACTTTAGCAAAAATACACCTTTTACTGTATTCGAAAAGACAAAGTGGAATGAAAACTCCCCTTCAAAAAAATTATTTTACGAAATACATAAAAAGTATCAAATACACCCACAAAATATCCAGAAAATGCCAGAATGTAGCTCCCAATTCCAAGCCCAACATATTCTCCGGAGTATATTTTGAACGTAGCTGCTGCACAAGCACTACCAACAATGAAATAATTCCCGCCACGACGTGAACAATATGCACTGCGGCAATCAAAAACACGTATGACATTTTAATGTTACTGGTAGGTCCTGTAAAATAGTACCCGTTTTCCAACATTTGGGAAAAGCCAACGAATTGTAGCCCAATGAATATACCTCCAAGTCCTAGTGTAGCCAACAAAAAAAGTGTCCCCAGTCTTTGGTTGTTCTTTTTTACCGCATTTTTGGCCAAAATATAGGTAAGGCTACTCAAAACAATGGTCGCAGTACTCCAGATAAAGGCCTGGGGCAACTCCAAATCACTAATCCAATCTGTTCGCTTACTACTCACAATATAGGCACTGGTCCATCCTGCGAATCCCATAATCAAACTCACAATACCGAACCAAAGCATCATTTTTTTGGCGCGGTCATTTTTCTGTTTTGCGGTTCCTTGGGTCAAATCCATACTATCAACTAATCAATTTATCTGCAACAAATATTATCTGAATCAATGAGATGTAGGTCACACTGGCCAACATCAACTTCCTTGCGGAGGGATTATCTTTTTTAATGTATAGGTTAAAGGCAAAAAGCAACATGACCAATCCACAAAGCAATACCAAAACAGCGGCTGGAAGCGTCAAATGCAATCTACCGGTAAATCCAAAGGCAGGCATAATGGAGATGACAATCATCCAAAAGGTGTACAATATAATCTGCAAAGCGGTACTTCTGTCCTTTTTCCCAGTCGGTAACATTTTAAAGCCTCCTCGTTTGTAATCCTCATCCAACATCCAGCCCAATGCCCAAAAATGGGGAAACTGCCAAAAAAACTGAATCATAAAAAGCGTCCCAGGCTCAATACCAAAATCATTGGTTGCGGCCACCCAGCCCAACATAAAGGGTATGGCACCTGGAAAAGCCCCAACAAATACCGCAAGCGGTGTTTTGGTCTTAAGTGGAGTGTAAACACTGGTATATAAAAAAATGGAAATAGCTCCAAAAAGGGCCGTCTTTGGACTCAAAGCATACAAGGCCAATACGCCCAAGAGTGTCAAAACAATGGCAATGGTCATCGCCATGTTAACCGTCATACGTCCTGAAGGAATGGGTCGGTTCCGAGTTCGCTTCATGAGTGCATCTAGGTCACGCTCGATGACTTGATTGTAAGCATTGGAGGCCCCAACCATGCAGTAACCTCCAAAGGCTAGCAATAGCACAGACCAAAGTTCAATCTGATAGGCTCCCAAAAAATATCCGGCAATAGAGGAGAAAACAACACTGACCGCCAATTTAGCCTTCGTGATTTCCTTAAAATCAGAATAGAACAGGGCAAGGGATGTACTTTTTAAGGAACCTACGGCCGACTTCATCTACAGGGTTTATTGGGGCGCAAAGATAACGCTGGAAAGCTTCTTTTCCAACCGCTTAGGTGGGTTTGTTTAGTTTTTAAGTTTTCTTGTTGAACTATTTGCTTTGCAATTGACCAATTCCAAAAAGTCGGGAAATCTATATCAGCCCTCGGGAAATATTAGCAAAGAAATAGGCTAGAGGTGGGATTACTTTTGTTCCCACAAACAAACAGTAAAACAAACTAGATATGGAAACTACACTACAAGAACAGGAATTATTGACCAAAGCAAACGAAGTTGTGGATTTATTGGCCGAAGGAAAGTTCATTGAAGCCATGGAAAATTATTTGGCAGATGACGTGCAGCTTTTTGAAGGAAACAACCCCGCCAAAATAGGTAAGGCCTTTACGATTGCAGAAGAACAAAAACTATTGGACACCGTAACTGCTTTTCACGGATATACCGTAACCAGTGGCCCAGCCGTTAAGGGCGACACAACCTTTTACGAAGCCGTAATGGAATTTGATACCAGCGATGGTGCACAGCACAGATTTGAACAAGCGGTACGCACCCAATGGAAAGATGGTAAAATTGTGAATGAGCGGTATTACCATGCTTAGTTTACAACATCAGATAAATGAAAAAGCCCCAGCTGTATAGCCGGGGCTTTTCTATAAATTCTTCGGAATTCTATTATTGCAACTTAAAGGTAATTGGGATACTAAATGGAACTTTTACCGCTCTACCTCTTTGCTTACCAGGAGTCATTTTTGGCAGTTTCTTGATAATTCGCAATGCTTCTGCCTCCAAGTTCTTGTCCGGTCCACGCATTCTGATGTTTCCAATGCTTCCATCTTTTTGAATTACAAAAATTACGTTTACCCTTCCTTGTACTCCCATTTCTTGGGCAATTTCAGGGTAGCGGAAGTTCTTACGGATGTGCTTCTGCATCATCTCTTGGAAACATTGCTTTTTATTTCCTGACTTTTCACATCCTGGAAAAACGGGTACATCTTCAATTACGGCAAATGGAACCGAAATATCTTCTTCCACTTCTTCAACCTCAACTTCCTCAACTTCCATCACTTCTTCCTCTTGGCTGGTTTCTGTTGACTCAATTACAGTTTCTTCAACTTCTTCCTCGTCCTCAACTACTTCAATTACTTCAGGAGCAGCAGGAGGTGGTGGAGGCGGTGGCGTTTTTATCTGCTCTGTCATTGGCACCTCTTCATCCAACTGATCCTCAACATTCAAAGAAATGTCGTAATCATTCACCTTGTCATACTTTTTCCATTCCATGGCCCCGTAGACCAATCCCAAAACAGCGGCCAACCCTATTACAAAATAGAGGGTACTATTTTTTCCCACATCAGCTTTTGGATTCTTTTTTAATTCCATTTTCGTTAATTTAGTATTCGCTAATTTACTATTTAATTTGTTAAATAAACAACTAATATCTCCATTTTAACGGCTCTTTCTTGGTAAAATACCACCAGATAACCAGTCCTCCGGTTACGGCCCCTAAACTATTCGCCAGCACATCGCCCCATTCGGCCATGCGGTCTTTTGTTATACTATATTGTAAAGCCTCAATTCCTATGCCATAAAGAGCGGCTACCGTTACCATAACCAAAAGCGCCTTTTTTAAGGTCAGTTTTTGCCTTCTTTCCCATATACTGAGACAACCCAAGAACACAAAACCCGCATAAAACCCAAAATGGGTTATTTTATCTGCATACGGTATGTTGACAGAACCTGTATCCAATTCCGAAAAAGAAAATAGGCTGAGCGATGTAATGACCATCAACCAGCCTATAAATGCTATGGTGAATATGTGCTTTCTAAGCCCCAATCAGTGCCTTGTAATCCGAATCGCTCATCAACCCATCCACTTCTGATGGGTCGCTTATTTTAATTTTGATCATCCAGCCGTCACCATAAGGGTCGGAATTCACCTTTTCAGGCTCGTCCTCCAAAGATTCATTGAACTCAATAATCTCCCCGCTCAATGGCAAAAACAGGTCCGAAACGGTTTTTACCGCCTCCACAGTCCCAAATACCTCTTCTTTGTCCAGGGTTTCATCCAAGGTTTCCACCTCAACATAGACAATGTCTCCCAACTCACTTTGGGCGAAATCCGTGATTCCCACTGTGGCTACATCGCCATCAATTTTGACCCATTCATGGTCCTTGGTGTACTGCAGTTCTGCTGGTATGTTCATTTGATTCAAAAAGTTTTAGTCCAGTCACAAATGTAACGGATTGGACATAGCTTTTCAAAAAATATCTTCAACAAAATCAGCCTGAAAAATAGGAAGAGTTTTAGTTCCCAAAATTGTAGCGCAAGGTAAATCCAGCATTGACCGTAGTCTGTGGAAATGCCGTGGAAACTGCAAACTCGGAAAAGGAATGGTCATAGAAAAACAGGGCATTGAAATTTCTACTCAAGGCGTAGTCCGCAGTGAACTTGAAAGAAATCAATTGTTGTCCGGAAGTAATCTGATTGTTATCAATATCCAGATTGCGGATAATCGTAATGTTGTCCCTCAAGGAGAAATCTGCCTTTAAGTTCAGGTCCCCTTTCAATCTGGTTCGTTCTCCACCTATATTGGTCACAAACTTTACGTCCTTAAAACGATAGCCCAGTCCGACTGTATATTCCTGTCCATTGATTTCCGTCAAAAGGCTATTGTCAAAACTCAAGGACAAGGTTCTATCTCTTCGTACCTCCGCCAAAAAGCTAAAGGAATTTTTCATCTCAAAATCAACTCGGGCCAATGGACTGAATGCATCTGTGAGTATAACGCTATTTATAATGTTTTCCGGAAGGAAATCACCATTCTCCGGGTTGGTATCTGAATTTTGACGTTCTAGGTTCGTTTGAAACGAATTGACCGAATAGGCCGCACGATAGCCGTGGCTCAAAGAGAAACGTTTGAATTTCTTTTTAAACCAACGGTTCTTCATCAAACCCGTATACTTAATATTCCAGTTGGGTATCGGAATCTGACGGAAGGCATCCAGATTCACTCGCTCCGCATCCTGACCGGTATATGCCGCAAAGAAGGCAGGAAGCAAAACTTCTTGTTGTGTTTTCCCATAGCGTTCTGGAAAACCATCGGCATCCAAAGCGCCCGGAGTTTCCCCTCTGTCAGAAACCAATCGATTGGCAATAATTATTCTGTTATTCCTGAATTCATCAAAAGTATCTGAGTCAAATTCATCACTTTTTGAAAACGCGGTCGCAATCATTAACGTGGAAATGCTGAAGTTCCCAAAGGTGTTTGGAGCCAAAGGCACATATTCCCCATCCTCTATCCTAAAGTTTTCCTGAAAATTCTCTGAAAACCCCCTATCCGCAATCAAATCAATAGTCAAATCTGGAGTAGGTTGTGCCGTTGCAGTTATGTTCAGTTGTCTATTGGTTACAGTGGAAAACTGGGAGTTGAAACCGGAGAAGTCCGTGAGCCATCCATTTCTTGCCGCTTCGAAGCGAATATCTGATTGACTTCCAAAAACAAAGCCCAAAGTAGGTCGTGTTGTTCCCAAAAATCCAATGGATTGTGTATACCCCGGAAGTACCGTTCCATTGTTCTCGCTATAGTTTACGTTTATCCGCTTCACCATGGTAAAAAAGTCAACAAGCGTATTGAACGTCTTGCTGGTTTTCTTCACTGGTTTTTCGTCAATAGGATTGCCATCCTTGTCCGTTCGGCGTTGTTGATTGGCCGTTACTTTTCCATCACGCTTTTTTAAACCGATGAAATCGTAGAACCGCTGCATGGTCAAATTGGCTGTGATGTTATGAGTATTCGCATTTTGAACGGTATTGATTTGTTCTCCCGGATTTTCCTCTTGAACCACCTCGTTCAAAGCGTCACCCCCACGTTGCCAATCAAAGTTACTGGTGTAGGTATATTGGGCATTGATGAAGTTTAAGAAAGGAAACTTATTAAAGGGCAGCTCGTAATTCAATTGCATTTGCTGTGAATGCCTATTGGGTTCGCCCACATCAAAGAAGCCATCCCAAATATCCAAGGTCTCATTGATACCGGAGTCACGGTCACCTTCCTCGTTGAAGAAATTCCGAACGATATTATTGTTTGATGAAGTTAAATTGACCCGAAGTGATTTGGTAATACTATAATTTAAGGCATACTGCCAATTGAACAGGTAATTTCGCTGTTGCAATAAAGGCAAATCCAAGGCTTCAACCCCGGGTTCCAAAACATCTCTAAAGCGTTGCTGATTAAAAGTACGGTTGTAGTTGGCATTTACCGACAAACTTGTTGGTAGCAGGTTTATGTTCATATCTTTTAACCATTGCCAGTATTTTCCTGTAAATAAAGAGTCCTTTTTGGCAAAAGGGGCTACCGGAGCTGGTTTAAAATTATGATTGTATACAAATCCGGTATTCACATTTTGGTCGCGAAGTTCAGCTACCTGAAAGTCGCGGTGATTGGTCTCATTATACGAATAATTGAAAGTAAAGTTCTCTATATCGAAAAAGTTCTCTTTGGCTTCTTCCCCTCTATTCTTTCGAACACCAATTAAGTTGATACTGGTTCTCTTGGTATAGTCTTCCGCTTGTTCCCGTATCGTTTCAGCATCTTCTGCCGTTTCCGCTGCATCAATGCGATCCTCCAGTTTAAGGTCATCAAAAACAGGATCAAATTCAGGGGTAATCAAGGTTTCGGAAATACCATAGTTAAAAGGTATTTGGAGGCCCCATTTCTTAGGGAACAGTTGACCTACATTCACATTGGTCACCACATCATATGAAATGGCATCTTCCCGAGATCGTTCATTTGGTTTTTGGTCCAACGTACCAAATCCCGAGGTACTTCGACTTCCCGTGGCCGTGATATTGGCAAAATCGGCCATATTTGCATCCAAGGCAGCCACTGCGGCCCAACCGCCATTATTATCCAAACCTGCCAAACGTAGCTCATTGAACCACACCTCTCCCCTTGCAGGCAGGTCATCCGTATTTTTAACCCCCACCATCATGGCGCGTATGCTTCCCAAAGAAGGATTACCTCGAATCCCTATTCTCAAACGCCCCAAGGTTCTCGGAGCAAACTCATCCACCGGAACCACTTCGCCATCAATTACTTCATAAAAATTCAACTGACTCAAGGTACCTTCGGCAATACCTTGGGATTTTACCCTATTCAAATCCCCGAGTGCAATATCAATTTCATTTACTTCGGGCCAGATTTCCTCAGGTGTTACCGCGGTAAAAGGTGTAAACTGAAGAGGTAGTTCTATTTGATAAAAATTTTCAGAGAAATCGGTTCCTATCCGCAGGAATCCAACCAACGGCGGATCGTCATCACTAATACCTGCAAAATCATTCTCATCAATTTTTTCTGCGTGCATAAACATTTTAATGCGTTCATACTGTCGCATATCGATGTTTACATTTTTAAATACCCCACGCGAATCTTCGGATTCCAAATTTTCCACCACAAAAGAAAGTGACTGTTCGTTTTGGCGTATGATGGTGTTATTATTATTCAGCTGCTCTCGAATTACACCTGGTGGCAAAACATAAGGTATAGGTTGACGCGCAAAGTTTTCTTCAATATTTACCGCATTAACATCAATAAATGTCTGATCATCCGAAGGGTCGTCCATATCCGTTTGCAGCGTATTGGTAAAAGTTCGCCAATCCCCACGTACCAAGTCCAAAGTGGCAAAACGAAGAACAACATCATCTTGAAAGCCTGTCATGTACATCCGCATGAAGCTTACCGAACGAAAATCGGTTATTCCTCCAATAGCTCGGCGTCTTAATGGATCTGCCTGTATTTCCGCTTCTGTTCTATCCGGATTAAAAACCAATGGGATTTTAAATTGAATCCATCTCCTTTGCAAAGTTGTACCATTAGGCAATGTTGGAGTTGAACCGACCCTCACATCAGTAACCAACGGATTGGTAGTATCCATGTTGGGTTCAATCGGAATACGATATTCAAAATAACTGTCAATGGTATTCATGGTCAAATCCCTGTCTACATCTTCCACATCCGGCAATGTAGTAGAGCCTCTATCCGTATTTGTAACCTCCACCGGCGAATTACCATCTGGATTGTTAAAGTCCAGATACCGCTCCAATATCCCACCTTCCCGATTCAGATAATACACATAATTGTCCAAAGCTGGGTCTTCTGCGGGACCATTATAAATGGCTTGCTCCTCTGCATCATTTAGACCATCAAAACCTACGTCTTGTTGCGTTCTATTGGTTTCATCAGCGTCAAACGCATATACCAAAGATTGGGTAGATGGCACCTGCCCCCATATAGTTGGCCTGGGGATTTCGTTATTGGTGCTTGCTGGCAATCCATTTTCATACTGTTTACGCCCATCCCTTAAAATATCCTCTGAAATATTTCCCAGATTCAAGACTAATTCTCCAACGTTAGCGTCGTTGGTTTGACCGTCCACATAAGGGTCCAACACCCAAAATTGAACAAATTCCACATTAGACTGTTCAAAGTTGGTACTGCTCAATGGTCGCATGATACCGGCCCATTTCTCATCTGGAGTTTCTGTAGCAAAACTGGGATTGGCGTTATAGGGTCCTCTATCATTGGGATAATACACAATGTCCAATGTCCCCTGAACTTGAGTCTGCCCCTGTGCGATATCGGTCTCGGTAAAAACCTCGTCAATAAAAACCCGTCGAGTTGAATTCAAGGAAATATCATTATCACTCAATCCAGCGGGTCTTTGATTGGTATAAAAGATGGGGTCAATTGTGTACCAAGACATTTTTGCCCGTTCAAACCCCACATCAATACCTGTTCGGTCTTGGAGGAATTCCACAGGCGGGCTTGCCAAAGTCCAGCCTAAAGAGGAACGAATATCTATCAAAGCCTGCGCTCCTTCAAAATCATCGAGATAGGTGGTTGTCTCCCCTTGAAAATCTGCATTTTTGGGTGAATTCGGTTGTAAAAAAGCTACTTCACCCCGTACAGAAAGATTGGAAGGCACATCTGTATCAATATTGGGCAACTTATTGGCCAAACGGGTCAAAAAGGGAATTTCGGTGCTGAAATTTCCATTCAAACCAAAAATTGTATTATTCACGGGCTCAACCCCAAAGTTGGCCTTTTGGGTCAGTGGTCTTTCATTTAGATTTAAAAGCGTACCTCCAATTAGGAAGTTTTCATTGAATTGGTGTTCCACATTGATTCCCGTAAATCTTCTTGTCTGCTGTCCAAAGACGGCATTATTCTCCACAGAAATGTTGATGGGTGTATTGGAAGCTTGAAGACTTGGGTCCAAAATTTGAACCGTTCCCGCTTGGTAGTTGACGGTAAAATCAATTCCTTCCTGTAATTGACGCCCTCCGGCAGTTACCCTTACCGAACCTTGTGGCACATTAAAAGCCCCAATGGGAATTCCATTGTTCCCTTGCGATTTGTATCGCCCTTTTAATTGAAAACGATTCTTTTCGGCATCTTGTAATGAAGCTGCCTTGGTACGGGCATACATATTTCGGAATACATAACGCACCTGGTTGGGGTTATAACCCACATCGTTATCCACGTCATAAATCTCCGCTGCGCTCGTTCGTAACTGTTCAAAAAGGAATTCCCCAAAAGGCTCTACGGTGGTAAAGATGATGTTCCCGGATTGCGGGTCTATTGTTTGCCTCGGAACATAGTCAAAGAAACCATCCCCCCCAGGTTGTACATCGTTATACACATTCAAACGGTCCAAATTGAACACTTCCAGAAGAATACGTTCTTCCAAAGGCTTTTGTCCCGCTTCAGGCGCTGGAAAATCCACTACTGGAGTAATATAGTTTCTGGGCGTAGGGTCAGAATACAAAATATTGAATCTAAAGTCTTCTTGACTCAACTGAAAAGCTCCTGTGGCATAAATATTCTTCATCATCAAATCCCAGATAGGGTCTTCCACATTGGTGATGTTACTTTTCAATAATTTCAGAATCAAGGTGTTGTTTTCAATAATGGGATTGACCCCACCGGAAACGGTAGTAGCATCAATGCCCCCATTGGCAAACTCACCAACTTGAAAGACTTCTCCTGTAGTAGTGTTGGTATATTGGTAGGCGACACCTAAAACCTCATCATTACTTAATCTTTGATTTAATGATATATACCCCAGTTGTGTTTCTAGCTGGTAATCCCGTCCTTCTTCGAGCTTACGGGCATTTTCCAAAATAGCATAATCGAATCCTTGGTTCGCAGTATATCCTGTTGAAAAACTAAATCCAGAGTCCACAGTTGCGATATCCCTAACAGCTTCAGTGAGTACACCGCCATTTCCAATAAGGGCAGGGTCATAATCGTTGACATTGTTTTGAGGAAAAACCTCGGTGCCTATGATATTGAAAAATCCTGGTGGAGCTCCTCCAGCGATTCCCACTCTGGTTTTTTCACCTCCGTTTCTACCAAACTCTGCTTCACCCAAGTCTTGTATCGCCACCACGTTTCTTACATTCAACGTCTGCTGATTTCGATTGGTCACCCAAACCTCTAAACGGGTAATTTGAATTTGACTTCGGATAAAGGGGTAATTCTCCAAGGCTTCATCATAGCTATCCCTAAAAAACTGGGACAAGAAAAAGTGTCGGTCTTCATCATAATCCAACGCGGTCAAAGAAAACTCATTGACTGTTCCTCCACCTTGTGCTACAACCGTATTGTTTTGGGAACGTTGTTCTGAGAAAACTGCGGTTACTGTTGTCCTTCCAAACTGAAGTTGTGTTTTTACCCCAAACAAACTCTGTGCACCCGTTATCAGTGAACTGTTTAGGGGCATGTTTACGTTACCAATCTCAATTTTCTGCAGAATATCGTCTTCTGTAGGCGTATAATCCAACTTCACCAAATTTTGGAAATCGAAAGTAGCTTCAGTATCGTAGTTGGCGGTTACCTGAAGTCGCTCACCTACCTTCCCCAACAGGCTTAAACTGATTCGTTGGTCAAAATCAAAGGAAAGGTTGGTTCGGTTTCTTGGCGAAAGAGCAGGGTTGTCATTTTTCTGCCAAAGAACCCCTAAATCCATAGCAACGGAACCTTGAGGAATTACCTCGATGGTATTTCCTCCAAAAATGGATTCAAAAAAGCTACTGTTGACATAAAAATTGGGCAATAAATTTTTACGTGCTTCTTCGCTTCCTTCTTTTTTTCCTGTGAAGGCATCAATTTTATCCTTAAAATAGGATTTCATTCCTTCCCTGCGAACCAGTTCGAAAAACTGTTCAGGGGTAAGAATTATGGGATAAGAGATATCAAATTCACCAATAGTTTCCGAATAAATATATCGGTCAAGTGTAGGGTCGTAGGTGTATTTTGAAACAATGCTCTGGGGATTCTCCAGTTTGAGGTTACCCAGGGCAACTCCTGTTTTGGTCGAGTCTTGGGTCTGTTCATTGGTCTCCTGAGCAAACGCCATGGAAACGAACAAAAAACAAATACAAAAGAAAAAGTGCTTAAATCCTTTCGGTTTAAGTATTGGTTTTGCCCCTCTTTTCAAACTAGTTACAAATTTTTAAGCGCCTGTTTAATAATGTCCTCTACGCTTAGCGAAGTATCCTCTTTCACAATCTTATCGACCACCTTTTCAGATTGTCTTCGGGTGAAACCGAGAACCTCTAAAGCAGATAACGCTTCTTCTTTGCCAGTATTGTTTGAAATATGGGAAACTTCATCCATTTCGTACACTTTCAAAATCTTGTCCTTTAGGTCCAAAATGACCCGCTGGGCCGTTTTGCTTCCTATCCCCTTGATTGCCTGTATGGAAGGGACATCTCCATTGGCAATAGCTTCCTTAATTTGTTGGGGTGTTAAAGAGGACAACATGGTTCTTGCCGTGCTTGAACCTATTCCTGAAACCGAAATCAATAATCTGAAAATTTCCCGTTCGGATTTTTCCATAAATCCAAAAAGGGTATGGGAATCTTCCCTAACTTGAAGATGAGTATAAATTTGAATGTTTTCTTCGTCTTTTACTAAAGAAAAAGTATGTAGTGAAATGTTCAAAAAATACCCTACGCCATTGCATTCCACAACCAAATATGTGGGGTTCTTTTCTACTAATTTTCCTTTTAAGTGGTTTATCATGGGTTTGGTTGGGGTTTTGGTTAATCGGTTTCACCCATTTTGGCTTTTTTGCGTTTTTCGCGCTCCTGAGCATCAATAACAGCAACTGCCGCCATGTTGACCATTTCATCCACACTTGCTCCCAATTGCAAAATATGGGCCGAACGCCGTAAACCAACCATTATGGGGCCTATAGAATCTGCTTTGTTTAAACCCTTCAATAGTTTATAGGTGATATTGGCCGACTCTAAATTTGGGAATACAAAGGCATTTACTTTTTTACCCGCTAATTTGGAGAAAGGAAAATTGTTGTGACAAAGTTCCTGACTCAGGGCAAAATCTGTTTGAATTTCTCCATCCACAACCAAATCAGGATTTCTTTCGTGTAAAATTCGTACCGCCTCCCTCATTTTTTGCGCATTGGGGTGACTCGATGACCCAAAATTGGCATAGGACAACAAGGCCATAACTGGATTAAAACCGAAAGTATTGGCCACATTGGCGGTCATCAAGCCAATTTCAGCAATTTCTTCCGCGCTTGGGTCAATGTTGATAGAGGTATCAGCCAAAAACAATGGACCCCTTTCGGTAATCATAATGTTTACGGTGGACGCATTCTTTACGCCCTTGGACCTTCCAATCACTTCAAAAACGGGTCTCAATACTTTGGGATACGCTCTTGAATATCCTGAAATCATACCATCGGCATCGCCTTCCATAAGCATCATAGCGCCAAAGTAGTTGCGCTTACCCATATTGATTCGCGCACTGTATTCCGTTTCTCCCTTTCGCTTTCTGGACTCCCACAATTTATGGGCATATTGGGTTCTTATTTCCTTGGATTCGTCAGCTCGTGGGTCAATAATAGGCACTTCGGCATCAAAATCGAGTTCTTTTTTCAATCTTTCAATAGTCTCTCTATTTCCTAACAAAATAGGTTGGGCAATACCTTCCTCATGTACAATTTGGGCCGCTTTAAGCACATCCAACAATTCCGCTTCAGCGAATACAATGCGTTTAGGATTTACTTTGGCTCTGTTGTGCAGCAAACGGACAACTTTGTTGTCATTCCCTGATCTCTGATACAATTCCTCCTCATACTTTTTCCAATCTTTAATTGGCGCTTTCGCCACTCCAGATTCCATAGCGGCTTTGGCCACAGCGGGAGGAATTTTAGTTATTAATCGGGGATCAAACGGTTTAGGGATAATGTATTTGTTTCCAAAGGCCAATCGAGTGGTATCATAAGCGATGTTTACCTGTTCTGGAACGGGTTCACGAGTTAAATCTGCCAAAGCACGAACGGCAGCCATCTTCATTTCTTCATTGATTTTGGTAGCACGCACGTCCAGTGCCCCACGGAAGATAAAAGGAAAGCCCAAAACATTGTTCACCTGGTTCGGATGGTCCGAACGACCTGTAGCCATTATGATATCATCACGGGTCTCACAGGCCAAATTATATTCTATTTCAGGGTCTGGATTGGCCATGGCAAAAACGATAGGGTCCTTGGCCATTGATTTCAACATGTCTGGGGTGAGTAAGTCTGCTTTGGACAACCCGATAAAAACATCCGAATCTTTCATAGCCTCTTCCAGTGAGTCAATCTTCCTGTTTGTGGCAAACTCCAGTTTTTCATTGGTGAGGTTTTCCCGATCACTTCGGATTACACCCTTGCTATCCAACATCACAATATGCTCCTCCTTAGCACCAAAAGCTTTATATAATCGGGTACAGGAAACAGCAGCGGCACCTGCACCACTGACCACAATTCTCACATCTTCCATTTTCTTTCCGGCCAACTCAAGAGCATTCAATAATGCGGCGGCAGAAATAATCGCAGTCCCATGTTGGTCATCATGCATGACCGGAATATCCAACTCCTCCTTTAGTCTTCTCTCTATTTCAAAAGCCTCAGGTGCCTTGATATCTTCCAAGTTGATTCCTCCAAAGGTGGGTGCGATGATTTTGACCGTTTCAATGAATTTTTCAACATCCGTGGTATCCAACTCAATGTCCATCCCATCGATATCCGCAAAAATCTTGAATAAAAGACTTTTCCCTTCCATAACCGGTTTCGAAGCTTCAGGTCCTATATTGCCCAGACCCAATACCGCTGTACCATTGGAAATTACAGCAACAATATTTCCTTTGGCCGTATACTTATAAACATCTTCTTTGTTTTTTTCTATCTCTAAACAAGGCTCAGCAACCCCAGGAGAATAGGCTAAAGCCAGATCTCTTTGGGTAGCATATGGTTTGGTTGGAACAACCTTGATTTTACCAGGTTGTGGCTTGGCATGATACAACAAGGCCTCCCTACGTTGTGTTTCTTTGCTCATATAGATGGTTCTAAAAGATGGATAAAGGTAAGGGTATTCTCCTTTTTGGAAAATACCCTTGATTTGTTTGGTCTAAAGGTTCAATTACTGTTCTATCGCGCCAGCATCCAATCTATTATCCAACTTTTCCTTGGGTAGGTTGAGTCGCATGGCCAAGATACCAGCAATGAAGAAGAATGCCCCAGCAAACAGTATGGCATAGGTTGCATCGTTGCTTAACACATTCTTGATTAAAGGTCCAAAACTTACGGTCTGTAAAAGCATTGGTATTACGATCATCATATTGACAATACCCATGTAGACTCCGCGTCTTTCTTCTGGAATTACCTTGGAAACCATGGCATAGGGAATTCCCATCATTGCTGCCCAACCAATACCAAAAAAAACCATGGGGAGCAATAACAGCCACTTATCCGTAATATATGGCATACTCAACATGGCGATTGCCGTCAAAAACAGACAAACCACGTACACCAATTTAGATCCGATTCTGGAGGCAACTGGCACCAAAGCCAATGCCACAAGCATGGTCACGAAATTATACGTTCCATTCATCAAACCGGCATGTCCCAAAGCCTGTTCCGCCAATGACTGTATATTTTCCGCAAAGGCCTTGTCCTGAGTACTGATTTCAGCTCCTGCTTTAAACGATTCCATGATGCCTTCAAATTTTGTATTGTCCTCATTGGAAATACCATACAAACTGGTTCTGAGCATAGGAGGCATAAACTGCCAATACACAAAAAGAGCATACCATTGAAAGAGGTAAACCGCCGCCAATTTCCATAGGAATCCTGGCATCTCACCGATAGCCTCAGCTGCCTCCAATAAGGGGTCTAAGGTATCTCCCAACTTTGCAATAGTGCTATTACTTTTATTTCTTTTGATAATTCGATATAACGCAAACAACCATAAAAAGGCGTATACCAATACAATGACCACCCAAAGGTTTATGTTGTCCCAAAGCTCTGGTATAAGCTCACCCGTTACGTATCCTAGTAACAATGGAACTGAGAAAATCACCAAAAGAACGCTTAAGATTTGTATAATAGGTGCTGGTGTGTTTTCATTATGCGCCTTTATTTCTTCCAGCTCCTCATCGGATGGTGGAATCTCTGGAGTTTTCCAGACTGACCACATTACTGTTCCTATGGAAGCCAACGCTCCTAAAAAGAAGGAGTAATACACCCAAGTGGGGATAGAAGAGACCGTTTCAGCAGAAGTGTCGAAAAGACCTCCTGTCTCTCCACTAACACTGAACCAATGCTGAAAAGCAAAAAGAGAGATATTGGCCAAGGTAATACCTGCTCCCACGAATAAGCTCTGCATCTGGTAACCAAACGTTAACTGCTCATCTGGCAATTTATCCCCTACAAAAGCCCTATAGGGCTCCATCGCTGTATTGTTTCCAGCGTCCAAAATCCACAACAATCCTACCGCGAACCACAGCTCTGGACTAAAAGGAAATGCAAAAAGACAAAGACTGGCGAGAATAGCTCCGATTAGGAAGAAGGGTTTCCTTCTACCTCCCCATTTTGGAGACCATGTTTTGTCCGAAATAGCTCCAATGATGGGTTGAATCAATAAACCTGTAACCGGCCCTGCCAGGTTTAATAAGGGTAATTCATCATGATGCGCTCCCAAAAAGGAGAAAATAGGACTGACAGCAGTTTGTTGAAGTCCGAAACTGAATTGGATTCCGAAGAAACCCACATTCATATTCCAAATCTGCCAGAAATTTAATTTTGGCTTTACTATTTTCATTCGAATCGAGTTAGTTTAGTGGTAGTCTGCCTGCTACATGAGAGGCATACATTTTCTCAAGATAGTATTTTCTTGAGTCTTCTTTAAAAAGTACTGCATAAAAATTGATTTATTCCAAACGAAAACGTTTGAAATTTATCAAAATCTCATTTGATGAAATCTATGTTTCTTTTAAGACCCGAGAATTTCGTTCTTTTTACCGGGGATTTCCGAAATATTTTTTTGAAAACATCTTCAGTAATTTCTTCCCACTCTTTTTTGGAAAAAGTAAGCACCTCTGGGTTCGGATTGAAAAGAGGTTCTCTGTGTGGTTTTGAAAATCGGTTCCAAGGACAAACATCTTGACAAACATCACATCCAAACATCCAATCATCAAATTTACCTTGAAACTTTGTTGGAATTTCATTTTTCAACTCGATGGTAAAGTAAGAAATACATTTACTACCATCCACCACATAAGGTTCTACGATGGCATCCGTTGGGCAGGCATCAATACAGGCGGTACACGTACCGCAATGGTCAGTTACTGGAGTGTCATATTCAAGTTCGATGTCAACAATTAGTTCAGCGATAAAATAAAAAGAGCCCACTTGTTGGGTAAGCAAATTACTGTGTTTTCCCATCCAACCCAGACCGCTTTTCGCGGCCCAAGCCTTATCTAGAACTGGGGCGGAATCCACAAATGCGCGACCATGAACTTCACCTATTTCTTCTCGAATATAATGCAGTAGATCTTTCAGCTTATCCTTTATCACAAAGTGATAATCGGTTCCGTAAGCATATTTAGAAATTTTGTATGAATCTGGATTTTGTGCTTTTGAAGGAAAGTAATTAAGTAAAAGGGAGATAACCGATTTTGAACCTTCTACCAATTTAGTGGGATCAAGACGTTTATCAAAATGATTTTCCATGTAGGTCATTTCCCCATGCATGTTTTGGCTGAGCCATTTCTCCAAACGAGGGGCTTCCTCCTCCAAAAACTCGGCCTTGGAAATACCACAAGATAAAAAACCGAGGCGCTTGGCTTCGGTTTTAATCAATGTAGTGTATTGTTGTTTTGTTTCCAGTTAATTGAGAACTAAGCCTAACTAAAATACAATTATTTGTTTTTTGTAGAAACTTTCTTTTTTCCACTGATAACAAAAACCTCCAAGTCATTTAAATCAATTTCCAAATCATTACGTAGTTCCCTGACCGTTTTTACTGCAAACCACACAAATAACAAGGTCAATTCTATTGCTATCAAAACCCAAGAATTGATTTTTTCTGCCAAAACCAGTATTGGCTGTGATAATAATAAGGACGTATTAATGAAAATTGCGACAATTAGTATAACTGATGTTTTCATGTTTCTATTTTTGTTGGTTACCTATTGGAAAATCTAGTTGGCCGTATTAGGACCAATAGTAGCTGACATCTCTTGGATCGAATTGACAGGAAAGCCTCCCTTTTGGGCATGTTCCCTGATGAGCTCTTCGTTTTTTGCGCGGTAAATACAGTACACTTTGTCATCTGTTACATAGCTGTGCAACCATTCTATATCGGCATCCATTTCTTTCAGCACTGAACAGGATTTTTGGGAAATTCCTTTTAATTGATCTTGAGTTAACTTTCCGGCTTCCGCAATCTCACGTTCAATTAAATAGGTCTTCATGCCTTCCTTGTTTTGTTTCTCTTGTGCACTTACCTGAAAAGCTGTGGTAAGTATAAATACAACTACGGCTATAGTGTTTTTCAATGTTTTCATGATATATAGTTTTGATTATCAAGTCAAAACTAGAATATCATCATCATAGAGAATCCAATAAATCAACCAGATGCTATAAATTTTGAGTCTTCTAGGAAATGTTTTTGATATAGGACAAGGGTTGAATCCCAAACCTTGATTGAAAACATTTGGTAAAATAGGAAGGGCTTGTAAATCCGGAGTCGAAGGTAGTCTGAGCAACGTTCCGACCCGATTTTAATAAAGAAAGTGATTGAATTAATCGATATTCTTTAATTAAACTGTTCGGGGACAATCCCAATAGCATGGTACATTTTCGATATAATTGGGATTTGCTTAGGGACACTTTTTTGGTAAAATCGCTAATATCAAAAGTCGGATTGGTCCAGTTCTCATCCAGTGTATTTAAAAGAATCTCCAAAAAGTTTTCCTGTGATGTCGACATGCCTTTAATATTGCCGTCATCCATAAGCTTTTGCCAATCGTGCCGATACAATTCCTGAATAATTGAGGAAAGAATGATTTGATTTTCCCTACCTGTAAAACAAAGGTATCTTGCCATTTTCACAGCATCACCAAAAATCATATTGTTTTTGGTAACCGGCATTCCAGCATGGATTCCAATTCTTAAGTTTATCAACTCTGCAGCTACATGAAGACTCTTTTGTAAGGCAAGGGCGCATTGAACCGCCTGGGAAACCGAAACGAAGGAGGCCACAAAATCATGACCCTCCAATTCCACTTCACGACCTTCAAATTTTTTTAGATGATTGTTTAAGGAATCGTGGTATAATGAAACCAGTTTTTTTGCCTTTTCCGAACCTACTTTATGTTTCAATAGACAGGTATCATCAATTTGATTTACCATAATTACTCGAAAAGCGGGGTCATTGAATATTTTCAAGTCACCGTTGCTTAGCTCTCCAAACATGTCCGGGTCTTGGATTCTACCCAAAAAAGCCTCAACAACATTACTATTAACCTGAATAATTTCGTGTGGAATAAGTCCGTGTGCTCGGTCATGCATCTCCCTAACCGCCTCCTTGTTGGGAGCATCTATCAAACAAAAGGCACTTCCTCTTTCTTCATCAACCCAGTACGTCATGCAACGGCATCCATACTCATCTTGAATCTTAAGGTCTTCCCTGTGCGCTTCGGCGGCATCCTTGGCAGAAATACCGGGAGCAATATGTAAATCCATATAAATTGGCATATCAATAAAAGTTAAATCAGGGAACTTTGTTGATTAACTTGCTTTCACCAATTACGCAATGTTTTCATCAAGAAAATAAAAAAAATAATTCAAAAAATGATAGAAATAGTTCACTATCAAAATTTTAGACACACTAAATACAGGTGGTTCACAACTTAGACTCGCCCCATCTTGGAACAAAACTTAGCGTCACTTCTTTTGGTTTGAGCGAAATCATAGGATTGATTTCAACGGTATCCATTTTGGTAGTGATTTGATACTTCTTTACAATTTCAATAAGTACCATAAGCATCTCATAATCTGCGAATGCATTTCCAATGCACATCCTCGGACCGGCTCCGAAGGGATAATAAAACTCCGCCGCCTGTCGCATATCCATACCTACGAAACGCTTGGCAAGAAAGTTCTCGCCGTCCTTCCAAAAGGACTTATGTCGATGAAGTTCATAGATGGAAAGCAATACCAAGGTTCCTTTCTTCAAATGGAATGAACCGATTTCCGTGTCCTCAGTGGCCACGCGGTCGATAAAATATGCTGGAGGATAAATGCGCATGGTTTCCTTAATACAGGATTGCGCTAAGGGAAACTTGGGCATATCCTCAAAAGAGAATGTATCCGATTTTGAAGCCGCAACTTCTTGATATAATTCTTCTTGAAGCGTTGCATCCTTGGCTAAAAAATAGAGTAGAAACGACAATGCATTTGCTGTGGTTTCATGACCGGCGGTGAATAGGATAAGAACCTCATCAATCAGTTGTTTTCTAGACATTTTTGTTCCATCCTCATAAGTGGCTTCCAACAGCATGTCCAACAAATCGTGTTCTACCCTGTTCTTTTCCTTTGTTCGTTCTTGAATTAGATTATCCAAAACCTCACGTCCCCTTTCAGCCATGTTAAGATGTTTGCCTATCTCGCCCGACCAAGTAAACCAGGTTTTTAAATAGGGCCTTCGCATCTCTTTTATGAGCATTTTTTGGTTCTCCTCGGTAATGGACTTAAGTTCCGTCATGGACTCCCGAATGTCGTTACTGCTAAAAAGAGATTTTGCCACTACCTGAAAAGCCAAATCGCCCATTTTGTCAAAAACATCTTCATCCGCATTGGGCTCAATTCGGTCCAATTCGTCAAGTATAGCCTTGTGCATAATGCTTAGAAGCCCCTTTAACTTCTGTCTATGAAATGCTGGCTGAATCATCCTTCTGTGTGTACGCCAGTGTTCTCCTTCGGAAGTAAGAAGTCCATACCCGATGTACTTAGCCAAATCCTTGGTCTGTAATTTGGATTTGCTATATGAACGATGCTTTTTCTGTAAAACCTGTTTTACCCATTCTGGGTCCCTTGAAAATATGACCTTACCTTCTCCTGGAATCGAAATTCGAAAGGTGTCACCCAGTTTTTCAAAGTTTTCATAATGAAAGGGAAGTGGATTTTTAAGAATGCGCCTACTATTCTTCAATACTTTTAAAGCAGAAACATGAGGTAGTTTTTTCATCCAAACAAACCTTCCTGCGCTCCCCCTTTAATTCGTCCGAGATGTTTATAGGCTAGCTCGGTGACTTCTCTGCCTCTAGGAGTGCGCATGATGAAACCTTGCTGAATCAAAAACGGTTCGTAGACTTCTTCAATAGTTTCAGCGCTTTCAGAAACTGCGGTAGCCAAGGTGGTAATTCCAACCGGGCCTCCCTTAAACTTATCGATGATAGTGCTTAAAATCTTATTGTCCATCTCATCCAATCCATGAGCGTCTACATTCAGTGCTTTTAAACCAAATTTGGAAATGTTCAAGTCAATATTGCCATCTCCTTTGATTTGGGCAAAATCCCGGACGCGTCGAAGCAAAGCATTGCAAATACGCGGTGTTCCCCTACTTCTTCCCGCAATTTCAATAGCAGCTTCATTCGTAATAGGTACTTTTAAAATATCCGCACTGCGTTCCACTATGGTAGAAAGCAATTCGGTATTATAGTATTGCAATCGACTTTGAATTCCAAAACGGGCACGCATGGGTGCTGTTAGCAGACCACTTCGAGTGGTAGCCCCAACAAGGGTAAAAGGACTTAAATTTATCTGAACGGTACGGGCATTGGGACCCGTTTCAATCATGATATCAATTTTGTAGTCCTCCATAGCGGAATAGAGATATTCTTCCACAATGGGGCTAAGGCGATGTATTTCATCAATAAAAAGTACATCCCGTTCCTCCAAATTAGTCAACAACCCAGCCAAGTCGCCAGGCTTGTCCAAAACCGGACCGGATGTAATTTTAATACCCACCCCCAACTCATTGGCCAAAATATGGGCCAAGGTGGTTTTTCCCAATCCAGGAGGACCATGGAACAGTGTATGGTCCAATGCCTCTCCCCTAAGATTTGCAGCTTGAACAAAAACTTTCAAATTTTCAAGTACTTGCTCCTGTCCTGTAAAATCATCAAAGGTGATTGGACGCAGGGCTCTTTCGATATCGAGTTCTTCTTGGGAAAAATTTTCAGAAGTTGGGTCTAAATTCTCATTCATCTTCAAACAAATATAATTGAAAACGAAATGTGCTTAAAGGGGTTTCGACCAAATCTATGGATGCGTCCCGATTTCATTCCTTTTTCGAAATCAATAACTTAACTTAGATAGTCAAAGCTTGACAATTATATCCTTCAAAATATACGTATGAAAGTAGTAGATTACTCTCCTGGGATTTTGCAATATATTCCATTCTTTTATGTGATTTGGTCTGATGATTTGCTTTCTGCCTCCGAAATCTCAGTAATACAAAAAATCATTCAGGATGATACTCATCTTTCAGAAATTGAGAAAAATCACCTATTGAAGTGGTTAGACCGAAGTAATCCACCCAGCGAAGAGGAGTTTAAGCAATGGAAACATACCATTTCTTCTTCCGATATTAAACTTATTGAAAGTGACACCTATCCTTTAGCTTCCCTAAGCCAAAGATTGGGAAGCGCGCATTGCGGAACTTGCGAATTCAATGACTCTTTGAAAAATATTGAAATCAACCTTGGTATTCAACCCAATCATTATAACCACCTTTTTGATGTTGAAGTGGTACACGAAAAAACTTCAAAGCGATATGATGCTGAAGTCTTGGATACCATTTTAAAAGGAGAGCATGATGCCATAGTGGAAGAGTTCAGGGATTTCTTAAATCAGGATGTTTTTTCAAGTAGAATTCTTCGAGACAAAGAGGAATTTCGGGCCCGAGTCTTGGAACAGGTCAAGCTCTTGGGAGAAAAAGGGTACGGAGCCTTCGCTTATCCCAGCGATTATGGCGGAAAAAACAATATGCCGGCATACGGAGCTATTTTTGAACATTTGATGTTTGTGGATGGAAGTTTGGGCGTAAAATTTGGAGTGCAATTCGGACTTTTTGGAGGAAGTATTCAGAAACTGGGAACAAAAAGACACCATGACCTGTATTTAAAGGACGCGGGAGCAGCCAAATTACTCGGTTGTTTCGCCATGACCGAAACAGGTCACGGGTCCAACGTACGAGGTATACGAACTACCGCAACTTATGATTCAGAAACTGATGAGATTGTTCTACATACCCCAGGAAAAAACGACAACAAGGAATACATAGGCAATGCTTTGCATTCCAAAATAGCCACGGTTTTTGCCCAACTCATCGTTAACGGAATAAATGAAGGAGTACACGCTATTGTAGTTCCCTTGCGAAATGCAGAACATGAAACCTTCGACGGCATAACTATAGAGGACAATGGCTATAAAATAGGACTAAACGGGGTTGACAATGGGAAAATATGGTTCAATCAGGTTCGGGTGCCCAGAGCTAACCTTTTAGACAAATATGGTAGCATAAGCCATGATGGGATTTATACCTCCCCCATCAAAAATCCAAATAAACGTTTTTTTACCATGTTGGGCACCTTGGTTGGCGGTCGAATTTGTGTGGCTCGGGGTGCCTTGGGCGGAGCTAAAATGGCATTGACCATATCGGTAAAGCACGCGTTAAACCGAAGACAATTCAACAATAATATCAAAATCCAAGAGGACTTGATTATGGATTATCCCTCGCATCAGGTTCGTTTGACACCTGCTGTAGCGAGTTGCTATGTCTATCATGTGACCTTGGAGGAAATGATGAAATCCTACAATGATGAATCCCAACCTGACAAAAGAAAAATTGAAACCCAGGTGGCTGGGCTAAAATCCGTCATTAGCTGGTTTGGGGATTCTGCGATTCAAGAGTGTAGGGAAGCCTGCGGTGGTAAAGGTTATTTGTTAGAAAATCTAATTGGTAATCTAAAAGGAGATGTGGATATCTTCACCACCTTTGAAGGTGACAATACCGTATTGCTGCAACTTGCGGCAAAGGGAGTGCTTTCCGATTTCAAAGCTGAGTTCAACAGTGCTGGATTTGCATCCGTTTTGAAGTTACTTCGAAGTCAACTTTCGGATAGACTGAGCACCTTAAATCCCATTTATGCCAATAAAGTGGACGCGGACCACTTGTACAATCCTAAATTCCATAAACACGCTTTTCAATATCGAACAAGGAGATTGACCTATACCTTAGCTATGCGGATACGCGATTATATTAAAAAGGGCATCCCGGCGTACCAAGCCTTTTTAAAAGTCCAAACCCATTTGATTGCTTTGGGAAAAGCCTATAGTGTTGAGTTGGCCTATAGTACTTACGCTAACTTTTGTGAGACGATTCAGGACCAAGAATACAAAGCGCTTCTAGAAAAAGTAGGGGCTTTATATGCTCTTGATGAAATCAACAGAGAGGCAAGATGGTTTTTGGAGCAAGGGTATATCGGCAGTACGAAGTCCAAAGCGATTCGACAACGTGTAGAACGTTTGTGTACTGAATTAAGACCTCATATTGAGGTTCTAGTTGATGGTTTTGGAATACCCAACCATTGTATAAGTGCGCCCATTGCGCAATAAGCACTATTCTGTTTTTTTAATCAACTGCGAAGTATCCATAAATTCAAGAATGGTAATTTTTGGATTGCCATAGAGCTGTGTTTTGGCATTTCCCTTTGAAGATAATTCCAAATCCCGATAGGAGTTTACACGAACGTTGGCAGCATCCCCCAAGTTGGTCTTTACTGAACCTGCCTCCATACGTTCTCCTTTGAACTTAGCGTTTCCAATGACATCCAATCGCATTCTATCCGCAGTACCCTCAAAAGTAAACGAAGCATTCTCTTCTAGGTTCACCATACTAGCATCGGTAACTGCATAAATATAAGCTTCCGCTCTCTTATTCATGGTCACATTAAGGGAATCTACATCAACATTGAATTCAGACTTGCTAGTATCTTCCAAATTGATATCCATGACTGCAGCACTTGCTTGAAGTGTTAATCGGGTGTTGGCAAAACCATCCACAAAGAGTTCGTTGCTAGTAATCATCTCTTTGGAAACAATACTGCCTTCCTTTGCAGTAATCGCTTTGAGGTCCGTATAGTTTATAGTGATATCAAACTGTTTTTTGGAAGATACGGTGTAAAACGAACTAATTACCAATGTACTGTCTTCTACTTTAAACTTAAGAATATCTATTAGGTTGTCATCAGCAATAATTTCATAACCCGGCCCAAAAGATTTTTTAAGAACGATATCCAAATCGTCATTCAGCTGAATAGCATTAAATGCTGGAAGTTCTTCATTCACTTCGGTAACAACTCTACTCCCTTTTATTTTAGGCTTCCGTTGAGACAGGAGCAACATGGGCACTAAAAGCAAACCCATTCCGATTATTTTTTTCATAGGTGTTCGTTTAGATAGGCACTTAAAGGTATTATAATTTGATGCAACAATAGCTATACCAAACTATGAAAACAAAAAACCCATCCTAAAGGATGGGCTTTGTTAATTCTATTTTTTAGCGAACCTAATGGTTCAATTCTTCCTCGTTTTCTTGAAGTGGGATGTTCTGCGGCACAAAATCCTGTCCTGGTATAATGTATTCCCCATTTTCATAGGTCTTACTATAATCGTAAGCCCAACGGTGTACATGAGGAATCGCTCCAGGCCAGTTGCCATGCATATGCTCTTGTGGTGCTGTCCATTCCAATGTATTGGAACTCCATGGGTTTTGAGGCCCTCTTTTTCCGTAGAAAATGCTTCGTACAAAGTTGAATACGAAAACCAATTGTGCCAATCCTGCTATAATTGCAAATACGGTCATCAACACCTGAACGTTGGTCAACTCATCAAACATTGGGAAAGCCGTATTTTGGTAATACCTACGTGGCACCCCAGCCATACCCACAAAGTGCATTGGGAAGAACACTCCATACGCACAAATTGCTGTTATCCAGAAATGGACATATCCTAAATTTTTGTTCATCATACGGCCCTGGAACATTTTTGGGAACCAGTGATAGACTCCAGCAAACAATCCATACAGTGCCGAAATACCCATTACCAAGTGGAAGTGTGCTACCACGAAGTAGGTATCGTGAACATTAATATCAAGGGTACTGTCCCCTAAAATAATACCTGTTAGACCTCCTGTGATGAATGTGGAAACCAAACCAATCGAGAACAGCATCGCCGGATTGAGCTGCAGGTTTCCTTTCCATAATGTCGTAATGTAGTTAAATGCTTTTACCGCTGACGGAATCGCAATCAACAAAGTGGTAAACGTAAATACAGACCCAAGGAACGGATTCATCCCAGAAATAAACATATGGTGTCCCCAAACTATTGTAGACAGGAATGCGATTGCTAATATCGAAGCCACCATCGCGCGATAACCAAAAATCGGTTTTCTAGCATTGGTAGACATCACTTCGGAAGTAATCCCAAGTGCAGGCAATAATACAATGTATACTTCAGGGTGTCCCAAGAACCAGAACAAGTGCTCGTACAATACTGGAGAACCTCCTTGGTAGTGCAATACTTCACCTTGGATGAAAATATCCGAAAGGAAGAAGGAAGTACCAAAGCTTCTATCCATAATAAGCAAAAGGGCTGCTGACAACAACACAGGGAAGGAAATTACACCAATGATAGCTGTTACGAAAAACGCCCAAATGGTCAATGGTAAACGGGTCATGGACATTCCCTTTGTTCTTAAGTTAATTACCGTGACTATGTAGTTCAAGGAACCTAACAAAGATGATGCGATGAAAATGGCCATGGATACCAACCAAAGGGTCATACCTGCCCCAGAGCCGGGTTGTGCCATTGGTAAAGCACTCAATGGGGGATAAATCGTCCATCCTGCTGCCGCAGGTCCTGCCTCAACAAATAAGGAAATCACCATAATAACGGAAGACATAAAGAACATCCAGTACGAAAGCATGTTCAAGAATCCAGACGCCATATCCCTTGCACCAATCTGCAGTGGAATCAATAAGTTACTAAAGGTACCACTCAATCCAGCAGTCAGTACAAAGAATACCATAATGGTACCGTGAATGGTAACCAATGCCAAATAAATGTCAGCATCCATTACTCCATCAGGGGCCCATTTCCCCAATAATGTCTCAAAAATTGGAAAAGATTCTCCTGGCCAAGCCAACTGCATTCTGAACAAAAGGGACATTGCAATACCAATAAAGCCCATAATAAGACCTGTAATAAGGTATTGCTTGGCAATCATCTTATGGTCCTGACTAAATATATATTTAGTGACAAAGGTTTCTTTATGGTGATGTCCGTGATCGTCGTGTCCGTGTTCGTGTCCAGTATCTGACATAACGTTTTTTTTAATTAATTATCTTTCTTTTTCTAGCTTTATTATTGAACGGTTGCAACAGTCTCCTTAAAGGTAGTTTGCTCTTCCAACCATTTATTGAATTCCTCTTCAGTCTCCACAATAATCTTCATCTGCATGTTGTAGTGCGATTTTCCACAAATCTTATTACACAACAATATATAATCAAATTCCCATGGGTCAGAATCAGGCCTTCCTTCAGCTGCCCATTTCGCCCTAAGGGCATTTGTTCTTTTGACTTTATCCACAACATCAGGATTCAAACGAATTTCCGCTGTAGTCACTGTTGGTGTGAAAGAGAATTGTGTTATCATTCCTGGAACGCAGTTCATCTGAGCTCTAAAGTGTGGCATATAGGCAGAGTGCAATACGTCTTGCGAACGCATCATAAAGTTGACCTTTCTTCCTACGGGCAAGTGCAATTCCTTAACGATGACATCATCCGCAGCATTTGGGTCTGACTCATCCAAACCAAGCACGTTAGCCCTGTCAATATCGATTAATCGGACACTAGCATCTCCTAACACGTTGTCATCTCCTCCATATCTGGCTGTCCAGTTAAACTGTTGCGCATAAAGTTCTACAATCAACGGGTCGTCTTCATCATTCACATCCATAATGTTGGTCCAGGTGTACAATCCCCAAAGGATTAATCCAGCCAAAACAATTACGGGAATAATAGTCCAGATAAACTCCAAACGATCATTATCAGCAAAGAAAAGCGCTTTCTTGCCTTTTTCTCCTCTATACTTATATCCAAAATAGTGCAATAACGCCTGGGTAATGGTCTGTACGAAAAAGATAATCGCAAAGGATACCCACATCAATTGGTCATACTCACCTCCATGCGCGGAAGAAGCTTCGGGAAGAAGCATTTTGGTATACTTCGCAAAACTGAAGATAGTGATTCCGTAAATGAATATCAGAAAGGCAAACAAAAGGTAACCGTTGTACTTATTGTCTGAATCGCTAGCTATTTCCGCGGTAGCTTGCTCCGTTTTAAGCTGTGACAATTCAAAAATCTTGGTCATCTGCCAAATGGCGATGGCTACCAGGACTAAAACGGTCAATGTTAATAATGCAGTCATTGTTATCTATCTAGAAACTTATATCGTATTAATAATGAAATTGTCTACTTTCCTCAATAAATGGGTTTCGCTTAGGTTGTAATGGTACTTTCGTCAGGGTATTGAACACCCAGAACGTAAACAGTCCTCCAAAAAACAGAATTCCACCAATTTCAGGCAATCCTAAGTGCCATTGGTCTCCAACCGTTGCAGGCATTACCATCACAAATACATCTAAGTAATGACCAAACAAAACCACGATTCCAGTCATAATCACAAACCAGTTGATACGTTTGTAATCACTGTTCATGAGAACCAATAGTGGGAAAATAAAGTTTAATGCTACCATCCCGAGGAACGGCAGTTGATAATCTTGGAAGCGAGCCACAAAATAGGTCACCTCCTCAGGGATATTCGCATACCAAATCAACATGAATTGGGCAAACCAAAGATAGGTCCAGAAAATACTGATACCGAACATGAACTTTGCCAAGTCATGAATGTGGCTATCATTTACTTGCTCCAAATATCCTTTGGATTTTAGGTAAATCGTGATAATTGCAATCGTCGTAATTCCGGAAACGAACATGCTCGCGAACACATACCATCCAAACAAGGTGCTGAACCAGTGTGGGTCCAAACTCATGATCCAATCCCAAGACATCATGGATTCTGTAACCAAATAGAATACCAAGAATGCGGCAGACCATCTAAAATTCTTCACGAAATTGGTATTGTCATCCGATTCATCTTGCGCAATAGATAATTTTCTAGAATATTCTCGATAAAAAATCCAACCTCCCAAGAAAATGGCAGCTCTTACTAAAAAGAAGGTAGGATTTAAAAATCCAGCCTTTCCTTGCAATAGTTTGTCGTGAGCTACAGTATCGGCGTCCATCCAAACAAACATGTGATTCATGTGAAGTACCGACAAAACCAAAATGACAAATACAATTATTCCTCCAGGCACCAAATAGGCCGTAATTCCCTCCATCACCCGAAACAGTAAGGGTGACCATCCAGCTTGAGAAGCTCTCTGTACAGCATAAAAAGCCAGAACCCCAAGGGCAATCATAAAAAAGAAAAAGGCAGCTACATATAAAGCAGCCCAAGGTCTGTTTTGTAATTGGTGTAACAGATGCTCGTCATGGGATGCATGGGCGTCTCCGTGACCAGCTTCCTCGCCATGGGATCCACCATGACCCGATTTATCCATATAATCTTTTTCGCCTTCAGCGCCATGATGCCCAGCTTCTTCTCCATGACCATCACCATGTGCAGATGCAACCATGGCCTTTGCTTCTTCCACGTTGCTAGGTGCTGAAAGAAAACCCGATGCAAGGCATATCAATCCGACTGCCATTGCAATGTAAGAACCTAGTTTTAATCTATTTGAAAACGTGTACATAGTTTGCTATCCTATTATTTGGTTAGGTCTTCCTTTAATTTCATCACATATTCCGCAACTTGCCAAAGTTCGGTCTCATTTTCCATCTGCGAGGCGTAGGAGCCCATGGAATTTAATCCATAATACATGGTATGGTAGGTGCTACCCACGGTTATGTTCCGCGCAACGTCATCATAACTAGGAACACCCAATATTTTTTCGCGTTTTACCAAAGTACCTTGGCCTGCTCCTTTATTACCGTGGCAGATGGCACAATAGATATCGTATAGTTCCTTTCCCTTGGCTAAGTTGGCTTCCATATCCAAAGAATCCAACGGGCTGGGTTGTAATCTGGCCAGTTCCTTTCCTTCGATGGAGTTATCGAACTCGTATGGCAGCGTCTCCCTATTAATGGTGTTTTCCGGCGGAAGCATTGCCTCAGTCCCTTCTGGGAACAAACCATTG
The DNA here is from genome assembly GCF_965601775.1 of Flagellimonas sp. Lineage (GTDB taxonomy): Bacteria > Bacteroidota > Bacteroidia > Flavobacteriales > Flavobacteriaceae > Flagellimonas. The sequence goes on along the minus strand of NZ_OZ271837.1, from coordinate 623,330 downwards.
TCTACGCCTTCATAGGTTTCATACCCAACAGATTCGTACATGTTTGGCATGTATTGGTAATTTGGGCTGTTCTTATTGAAACAGGAGCTCAACAGTAGAACAAAAGCCAGAACAGAAAATACTTTACCAAAAGTTTTGATCATCATATTACTTTTTTTTGGGAACATGTACTTCAACAGCACCGGTTTCCAACAATAAACTTTTCAATGCTTCTTCATCATCCCCCACTTCGACTTCAACCAAAAAGTGGTCATCGGTGGTCCTTACATCTGGATTCTCCGCTTTTTTAAAAGGCCACATTCTACTTCTTAGGTAGAAGGTGATTACCATAAGGTGTGCCGCAAAGAAAACCGTCATCTCGAACATAATTGGAACGAAAGCAGGCATATTTTCCAAATAACTGAAGCTCGGTTTACCACCAATATCTTGTGGCCAATCCTCAATCATAATATAATTCATCATGGTGATTGCCACTGCCAAGCCCAAACATCCATACATGAATGACGTAATGGCGATACGAGTATCGGCCAAGCCCATGGCTTTGTCCAGACCGTGCACCGGAAAAGGTGTATAGACCTCTTCAATATGATATTTCTCGGAACGAATCTTCTTGACAGCGTTCATTAACACGTCATCGTCGTTGTAAATCGCTTTGAATGTTGTTGCTGCCATGATTACTTATCTAAATTAATTAGTCCTTTAGCCTGTCCTGCCCAATCATCGCGTTGTGCTCTTCCTGGGAATGAGCCTGTAATAGAATCCAAAAGATTGTACTCTCTCTCCGTCATCTTACTTACTTGTAGGAAGGAAAAAATTCCAATTTTATTCAATGTTTTTTCCATCAATGGCCCGATTCCCTTTACCTTTTTCAAATCATCCGGATTTTGGGTGCTGGTATCGAAACTGCCAATAGAACTTAGTAATTGCATTACCGGAGCGCCTGAAAAACCACCGGCAGCTTCCGTCTCTTCCGCTGTTTCCTCAACATCAACTTCAATAATCACCCCATTGGTTGGTTTCGTGTATAATGGTTTTCCTTCTTCACGAAGCCTTTTGAAACGTTCGCCAGAAGCCTTCATGATTGATTTTACTTCTGCCTGGGCAATTACCGGGAAGGTTCTCGAATACAAAAGGAACAACACAAAGAAGAATCCAATAGTTCCAATAAAAATTCCAATATCCACAAAAGTTGGGGAGAACATCGTCCAAGAAGAGGGTAAATAGTCCCTGTGCAAGGAAGTCACGATAATCACAAAACGCTCAAACCACATTCCAATATTCACCACAATGGAAATAAAGAAGGAGAACATGATGCTAGTTCTTAGTTTTTTGAACCACATAAACTGTGGAGAGAACACATTACAGGTCATCATGGACCAGTATGCCCACCAATAAGGTCCAGTAGCCCTATTCAAGAAAGCATATTGTTCATATTCCACACCGGAATACCATGCAATGAACAGCTCTGTAATATATGCACACCCTACAATGGAACCTGTAATCATGATTACAATGTTCATCAGTTCGATGTGTTGTACAGTAATGTATGCCTCAAGGCTACATACCTTCCTCATAATAATAAGAAGGGTCTGTACCATGGCGAATCCTGAGAAAATTGCACCAGCAACGAAGTATGGTGGGAAGATGGTTGTGTGCCATCCTGGAATCACCGATGTGGCGAAGTCAAAGGATACAATGGTATGCACAGAAAGTACCAAAGGAGTGGCCAAACCAGCCAATACCAAGGAAACTTCCTCAAACCGCTGCCAATCTTTAGCTCTACCTGTCCATCCGAAACTTAATAGGCTATATATTTTCTTTTGGAATGGCTTTACTGCTCTATCGCGAATCATAGCGAAATCAGGAAGCAATCCTGTCCACCAGAATACTAACGATACTGATAGATACGTAGAAATCGCAAATACATCCCAAAGCAGTGGTGAATTGAAGTTTACCCAAAGTGAACCAAATTGGTTTGGAATAGGCAGTACCCAATAAGCCAACCAAGGACGTCCCATGTGAATGATTGGGAACAAACCGGCCTGAATTACTGAGAAAATGGTCATTGCTTCCGCGGAACGGTTAATGGCCATTCTCCATTTTTGCCTAAACAGTAAAAGTACAGCAGAAATCAAGGTCCCTGCGTGACCAATACCCACCCACCATACGAAGTTGGTAATATCCCAGGCCCAGTTTACGGTCTTATTGAGACCCCAGACCCCGATTCCGGTTGAAATCGTGTAAATGATACAACCTAGACCCCATAAAAAGGCTACCAGGGCAATACTGAATACAATCCACCAGTGCTTATTGGCCTTTCCCTCAACAGGGCGGGCAATGTCCACGGTTACATCATGGTATCCCTTATCTCCCAGTACTAGGGGCTTTCGAATAGGTGCTTCGTAATGCGACGCCATAATTTATTTTCTAGTTACTTTCTTATTTATTGATTATGCCTCGTTTGTATTTCTCACTTTTACGTGATAGAATACATTAGGTTTGGTTCCAACGTGCTCCAACAAGTGATACATTCTATCATCTTCCTTCAACTCTGCCACTTTACTATGGTCGTCATTAACATCTCCAAAAATGATAGCACCTGAACTACACGCAGAAGAACAAGCTGTTTGGAATTCTCCATCCTTAATCACTCGACCTTCACGCTTCGCATCCAAAATGGTTTTTTGTGTCATCTGAATACACATAGAGCATTTTTCCATGACCCCTCTTGAACGTACGTTGACATCTGGATTGATTACCATTTTGCCCAAATCGTTATTCATGTTGAAGTCAAACTCATCATTGTCACTATATAGGAACCAATTGAATCGACGTACTTTGTACGGACAGTTATTGGCACAATATCTTGTTCCTACGCATCGGTTGTAGGCCATATGGTTCTGACCTTGTCTGCTGTGAGCTGTTGCTGCTACAGGACATACCGTTTCACAAGGTGCGTGGTTACAGTGCTGACACATAACCGGCTGGAATGCCACCTGTGGATTGGTAGAAGGGTCTTCCATTTCTCCAAAACCACCTAAGGCACCATTATCACCCCAAAGTCCTTCCAGTCCATCTTTCTTTTCATTATCCTGCTCAAAGGTTTCTTCTGAAGAATAGTATCTATCAATACGTAACCAGTGCATATCTCTTGAACGGCGCACTTCTTCCTTACCAACAACCGGAACGTTGTTTTCTGCATGACATGCAATCACACATGCCCCACATCCAGTACAGGCATTTAAGTCAATGGACATATTGAAATGGTGCCCAATAGACCTGTCAAATTCTTGCCATAAATCTGCATCAGGAGAGGTAACAGGAATTTCCTGGTGATTCAAAGACACCTCAGGAATATGGTTCCACTCATGTTTATCTTTTGTATTAAAGATTTCAAGCGTGGTTTCCTTGATGATATCTCCACGACCCATCATGGTCTTGTGTAACTGAACACAGGCAAACTCATGCATCCCTGAAGTCTTCTCAATATTTACAGACTGTGTTTCAGTGAAATTCTTATATAAGGAGAAAGCATTAACACCAGTAGCCATTTCGGCTTTCATGCCTGCTTTTCTTCCATATCCAAAGGCAAGTCCCACAGTACCTGGGGCCTGACCGGGTTGAATGATTACCGGAACGTTTTCAAGTACCGTTCCATCAACAGTTAATTTTACGTAGCTACCGTCAAGGCCTCCATTCGCAACATTTTCGTTTTCTAATCCCCACTCAGTGGCGTCAGCTTTGGAAACCGTAAGGTAATTATCCCAAGACACTCTTGAAATTGGGTCTGGAAACTCTTGCAACCAAGGGTTGGCAGCTTGTTTTCCATCACCCATTCCAACCTTAGAGTATAAAATCAATTCCGGACCACTACCACTTGTAGCATTCACCAAGGAGCGAACCGCGGCCGTAATGGACGTCATAGTGGATTCTACTTCCTCCGTTTCTTCCGTAGGGGCATCTTGAACTACCTCATCTTCCATGATAGGAGCTGTTGCGGCAAAAACACCATCTTGCAGTGCTTTGTTCCAACTTCCTCCTTGTAGAATTTCAGCATCCCAAGTCTCACGAATGTATTCGTAATATGTTTTATCACTACCCATCCAAGTCAACAGGGCAGATTGAAATTGTCTTGTATCAAATAGCTCGCGTATCGCTGGCTGGGTTAAACTGTAATGACCTTTTTTAGTTTGTACATCCCCCCAAGATTCTAGGTAATGGGAAGCTGCTGCAACATACTTTGAAGCTTGGGCAGTTTCATCATTATTAAAGGAGAAACTTACCGTGACATCCACTTTTTCCAGACCAGCAACAAATTCATCAGCATTTGGTAAGGTGTATGCAGGGTTAACGCCATCCGTAATCAAAACACCTACTCTACCAGCATTCATATCAGCAACCAACTTGGCCACTTTAGCTGAATCACCTTGACGTACGTATTTAGGACTCTCAACATCAAATGATTCACTGGAAAGCAATTTGTTGATTGCCAAAACAACCATCTGCGCATTGATGTCGTTCAGACCGGTTACTACTACAGCTTTGCTACCTGCCTTGCGAATCTGGGCTACCAAACTATCAACTGCGCCGTCTACATCCGAGGTACCACCACCCACATTACTGCCATTCAATTTGCCATACAACTTGGCCAGAGCAATCTTTTGCTTAGCCGATGACATGGGATATCTCTTGTCAGCATTAGCTCCTGACAAAGACATGTTTCCTTCCAACTGGATGTGCTTGGACATTTTTCCATTTTTGGGAACTCGTCCTTTTGCATACCCACTGTCGTATCCACCACCTTGCCAATCTCCTAAAAAGTCAGCTCCAAAAGAGATGATAAGTTCAGCTTTTTCAAAATCGTAGTCTGCCAAAGCTCTTTCCCCATACATCGCATTAAAAGCATTTAATGCCGCATCTTCGGAAATAGCATCATAAACAACATGGTTCGTATTAGGATATTTTTCTTTGAATTCTGCTATCAAACGGGCCGTAGAAGGACTAGCATAGGTTTGAGTCAACAAGGCAATTTGCTTGTTGGAGTTCGCCAAACTTCCCAATTTGGCACGAACCGTTGCATCCAACACCTTCCATTCAACCGGCTCACCATTTGCGGTAGGGCCTTGAACTCGAGTGCTATCATATAATGACAGTACTGAGGCCTGAACCCTTGCATTGGCTCCTCCATTTACTTTGGCATCTGTATTGTTTTCAATCTTGATGGGTCTACCCTCTCGGGTTTTTACCAAAATACTGGCAAAATCATATCCATCGGCAATAGTGGTTGCGTAATAATTAGCAACACCAGGTACTATATTGTTGGGTTGAAAAACGTAAGGAATGGATTTATGAACAGGCCCTTCGCAAGCCGCTACAGCAGCAGCAGCCGTACTGAACCCTACATATTTCAAAAAGTCCCTTCTATTTGTTGTTGAAGTGGACAAGTTTTCCTTGTCTCCCAAAAACTCATCAACCGGGATGTGTTCCGTGAATTCGTTTTGTTTTAGCGTCTCAACAATGGAATCGTTCGGATTTAGTTCCGCTTCGTTCTTCCAGTATTTCTTGTTTGATGCCATACGATATCTCTGAGATTTATCTTCTTATATTAATAGTGACACTTTCCACATTCTAGACCACCCATCATAGCAGCAGTCAATTCCTCAACACCATACTTCTTGGAAAGTTCAGCGTGGATAGCTTCGTAATATTCGTTCCCTTCAACCTTAACATTGGTTTCACGGTGACAATTGATACACCAACCCATGGTGAGCGGTGAATATTGATACATGATTTCCATTTCCTCAACTGGTCCGTGACAAGTTTGGCATTCGATACCAGCGACGGATACGTGTTGGGAGTGGTTGAAATATGCAAAATCCGGTAAGTTGTGAATTCTTACCCATTCCACAGGCTGGGATTCCCCGGTATATCTTTGATTTTCCTCGTCCCAACCAACAGCTTTGTACAATTTCTTGATTTCACCGGTGTAGAACTCATTGGTATACCCATTTGCCAAATCCTCGGCACTTGGACCTTCCGGATTGCCAGTATATTCATAAATGGATTTGTGGCAATTCATACAAACGTTCAAGGAAGGTATTCCGGAATGCTTGGAAACCCTGGAAGAAGAGTGACAGTATTTACATTCAATCTTATTATCTCCGGCGTGTATTTTGTGCGAATAATGGATGGGTTGAATAGGTGCATACCCTTGGTCCACTCCAACCTGCATCATCCATCCATAGGCAAAATAAGCACTAGCCAATAGCAGGAAAATTGCACTGACCAATACCAAGAACTGATTTTGGGCAAAGGCTTTCCATAGTGGCAGTCGCTTTTCTGCTTTGGCTTTTTCCAGGATTACACCATTGGCTTCTGCAATTCTTCTCAAGGTATTGTTGACCAAAATCAACATAACTACCAAAAGACCAAAAACCAAGGCTAGCGCCCCAAGGATGATTTCGTTGGAAATTCCTCCAGAACTCGCGGTGCCATCTCCATCAGCCACGGCAACAGCAGTTGTCGCAGGCGCCGGAGGGGGAGCAGCGGTATATGCTAAAATGTCATCTATATCCTGATTGCTGAGCGTAGGAAAGGCCGTCATGGCGGCTTGGTTGTACTCTGCGTAAATCTTGTTCGCATAAGCATCACCCGAGGCAATCATTCCGGCACTGTTCTTAATCCAAGCATACAACCACTCCTTATCCAATCCTTCGTCGTCGTATAGTCTTGTTTCCACATTTGCCAGAGCAGGCCCGGTCATTTTTCGATTCAAGGCATGGCAAGCTGCACAGTTCTGATTGAACAACTGTTTCCCTTTTGCAGCATCACCTCCAGCAGCACTGGACTCCTCCACCGCGGTTTCTTCTGCAGCAGCCTCTTCTTGTGAATAAAATGAAGTTGAAAAAAGTAGGAAAGAAAGACCTAAAGCTTTTACTAATAGTTGGCGGTATAAAACCTTTTTCATACTGGCGTAATTTCTATCGAAATTTTTGGTACGGTTTTTTCTACTTTACAGCAATAAAGAGAGAGTTTCTCCGTATTAAAAATTGGACACAAAAGTAAGACATAGCGCCATTTTTTGAAATGTTAAGGGATTTATAAATCATAATTTATAATTATTCTAAATAATACTGTCGCTACTTGTTTAATTATTAAAAAATTACATTTGTACATGTCCCAAATTTTAAGAAAACTTCATTGTATGAAAAGTCTAGTGTTTTTAGGGTGTTTAACGCTTTTTAGTGTAGGTGTTCATGCCCAAAATGGTAGTATCACTATTGAACAAGACCCTAAAATAGATGAGTTGTTAAAAGTGTATGCTTCGGTCAATTCTAAGGCCGAATTTTATCAAATTCAGGTCGGTTTCGGCAGTTATCAAAAGGCTCAGAATCTGAAGACTCGCATCGATCAGGATTTTCCAGGATGGCACTCTAAAATTGAATTTGAGTCTCCAACCTATCGAGTTCGTTTGGGCAAATTCAAAACTAAATTGGAAGCTGAGCGCAAGCTTTTGGAAGTACGGCAAAAGTATCCAGATGCCTTCCTTTTGAAACCGGAAAAAAAAGAGAGAAAATAAAAAAACCCGCTAGTGCGGGTTTTTTTAAAGTGTTTTCTTAACTGCAACTTCTTGGAAGGCTTCTACAATATCTCCTTCCTTGATGTCATTGTAATTTTTGATTTGCAATCCACAGTCATATCCTTTGGATACCTCCTTCACATCGTCCTTAAATCGTTTTAGGGAAGCTAATTCTCCAGTAAGAATGACTACACCATCCCGAATCAAACGAATTTGGGAGTTTCTAAAGACTTTACCACTGGTTACCATACATCCTGCAATAGTACCAATCTTGGAAATCTTAAAGGTTTCACGTATTTCGGCATTACCTGTAATCTCTTCCTTGATTTCCGGTGACAACATACCCTCCATGGCATCCTTCAAATCGTTGATGGCGTCATAAATAATGGAATACATACGGATGTCTATTTCTTCCTTATCAGCAACTGCTCTGGCATTACCCATAGGTCGAACGTTGAATCCAATAATAATCGCGTCAGAAGCACTTGCCAATAACACATCAGATTCCGTGATGGCACCTACAGCCTTATGTATGATGTTAACTTGAATTTCGTCTGTGGATAATTTTTGGAACGAGTCTGTCAAGGCCTCAACAGAACCATCCACATCCCCTTTCAGGATAATGTTGAGCTCTTTAAAGTCTCCCAGCGCAATTCTTCGTCCAATTTCATCCAATGTAATATGCCGTTGGGTTCTAACCGACTGCTCACGTTGTAACTGAGAACGCTTCGCTGCAATCTGTTTTGCCTCACGCTCATCCTCAAGCACGTTAAATCGGTCACCGGCTTGGGGAGCACCATCCAATCCTAGAATGGATACTGGAGTGGCAGGTCCAGCTTTTTTAATGTCCTTTCCGCGTTCATCCTGCATGGCTTTTACTTTACCACTACAAGTACCTGCCAACACATAATCCCCTATTTCCATGGTACCCGCCTGAACCAAAACCGTAGAGACATACCCTCTTCCTTTGTCTAGGAAAGCTTCCACAACCGTTCCTGAAGCTAGTCTATCCGGATTGGCTTTAAGCTCCAATAGCTCTGCTTCCAACAGTACCTTTTCGAGAAGCTCGTTCACTCCCTGTCCCGTTTTGGCAGAAATATCATGGGATTGGATTTTTCCACCCCAATCTTCAACCAAAAGGTTCATGGCGGCAAGTCCTTCCTTAATCTTATCTGGGTTTGCCGTAGGCTTATCAATCTTATTGATGGCGAAAACTATAGGAACTCCGGCTGCTTGAGCATGACTAATCGCTTCCTTGGTCTGAGGCATGATATCATCATCCGCCGCAACCACAATAATCGCAATATCTGTTACTTGCGCACCACGGGCACGCATCGCGGTAAAGGCTTCGTGACCAGGTGTATCCAAGAATGCTATTTTTTGACCATCTTCGAGGGTTACCCCATAGGCTCCGATATGTTGGGTAATACCACCACTTTCACCGGCAATTACATTCTCTTCCCGAATGTAATCCAGCAAAGATGTTTTACCGTGATCAACGTGACCCATTACTGTCACAATCGGTGCTCTTGGTTTTAAGTCTTCTGGAGCATCCTCAACTTCTTCGATGGATTCTTCGATCTCCGCAGTAACAAACTCTACTTGATATCCGAACTCATCAGCAACAATAGAAAGGGTCTCCGCATCCAATCTTTGGTTCATGGTCATCATGATACCCAACGACATACATGCTGAAATAATTTCCGTAGTCGAAACATTCATCATGGTAGCCACCTCATTTACCGTAACGAACTCGGTAACTTTAAGAATCTTGCTTTCCAGTTCCTGTTGTTCAAGGTCCTTTTCGGTTTGCTGCCTATGTTGATCTCTTTTTTCTCTTCGGTATTTGGCTCCCTTTCCTTTGTTGGTTTTCCCTTGAAGTTTTTCAAGGGTCTCTCTAACCTGCTTTTGTACTTCTTCTTCGGTAGGTTCTACTTTCGGAGCAGTACTTCTTTGTCCACCTCTTCTATTTTGACCGTTGTTTCCTCGGTTACCATTACGATTTCCTCCAGGTTGCGGTCCAGTTTTACTGACGATACGTTTTCTACGCTTTTTTCTATCAGCATTACTATCTGAGGCGGTTGTTTCCTTTTTAGGCTCTTCTTTCTTCTTTTTGGGTCTTTCAAACTTGGAAAGATCAATTTTGTCACCGGTAATCTTTGGTCCAGAGAGCTTTTTATATTGCGTCTGAATGGTTTCAGATTCTTTTTCCGTTTCCGTTTCCGTTTCGGATTGCTCCTCAACTTTTGGCTGAGCTTCGGGAGCTTTTTCAACCGGTTTGGTCTCTTCAACCTGAACGTCCGGGGCACTCACCTCAGGAGCACTTTCTTTTGGCGCCTCCTCAACGGGCTCAGAAGCTTCAGGCTTCTTATCCAACTCAATTTTACCTACAGTTTTAGGTCCGGAGAGCTCTGCTTTTGCCTTGATTACTTGGTTTTCTGCATTTCTTCTCTCTCTGGCCAATCGGCGTTCTTCCTGTTCTTGTTCCATCTGGATTCGAAGCGCTTCCTTCTCCTTCCGTTTTTCTTCCCCGACCTCTTTGGAAGCAACTTTTTTGCTCTTATCCGTTTGAAACTCATCCAACAAGACCTGATACACTTCATCACTGATTTTAGTGGTTGGACGCGCCTCAATATCGTGGCCCTGGGATGCCAAATGATCCACAGCCCTGTCCAATGAAATGTTCAGCTCTCTCAGAACTTTATTAAGTCGTATTGTTGGGTTTCCTGCCATATATACTTTTTCCTGCCCTTAAATTCGGTGCTAATATACTAGTTTAATCTTCAAACTCTTCTTTGAGGATACGAACTACATCATGGACGGTTTCATCCTCCAAATCAGTACGTTTTATTAAATCCTCCACATCTTGTTCCAACACACTACGTGCTGTATCCAAACCAATCTTTTTGAACTCTTCAATTACCCAGCTTTCTATCTCATCTGAGAATTCCGTCAATTCCACATCTTCTTCCACACCTTCACGGAACACATCGATTTCATAACCAGTGAGTTGTCCTGCTAGTCGGATGTTGTGACCTCCTCTACCAATCGCCTTGGAAACCTCCTCTGGCTTTAGGTATACCTGAGCTGTTTTCTTCTCGTCATTCAATTTAACGGAAGATACTCTTGCCGGACTTAACGCCCGAGTTACCATCAACTGTGAATTGTTGGTCCAATTTATTACATCAATATTTTCGTTCCCCAGTTCGCGCACAATGCCATGTATTCTGGAACCTTTCATTCCTACACAGGCACCAACCGGGTCAATTCTATCATCATAGGAATCAACCGCAACCTTGGCTTTTTCTCCTGGGATACGAACTGCTTTTTTAATGGTAATCAAGCCATCAAATACTTCAGGAATTTCCTGGAAGAATAATTGCTCCAAGAATATCGGTGAAGTCCTCGACATGATTATAGCCGGTTTGTTCCCTTTTAATTCTACACTTTCGATAACACCACGAACATTGTCTCCTTTTCTGAAGAAATCGGAAGGTATCTGTTTTTCCTTGGGAAGAATGATTTCATTTCCTTCATCATCCAACAAAATAATGGCCTTATGACGAATGTGATGTACCTCAGCGGTATAAATCTCACCTTCTAAGTCCTTAAATTGTTTATATATAGTGGTATTGTCATGCTCATGAATCTTAGAAATCAGATTCTGACGTAACGCTAAAATAGCACGACGTCCCAAGTCCATCAACTTCACTTCTTCGGACACATCTTCGCCTACCTCAAAATCGGGCTCAATTTTTCTCGCCTCGCTCAAAGAAATTTCCTCATTGGGTTCTTCAACCGCTCCATCTTCAACTACAATACGGTTTCTCCAGATTTCCAAATCCCCTTTATCGGGGTTGATGATGATATCGAAATTCTCATCAGAACCAAATTTCCGCTTTAAGGCACTTCGGAACACTTCCTCCAAAATTGCCATTAGGGTAACCCTATCAATAAACTTATCGTCCTTAAATTCCGAAAAGGATTCGATGAGCGCTAGGTTTTCCATTTTTGAACTACATTAAAATTTTAATACAACTTTTGCTTCTTCAATTTCAGAAAACACAATATCCTGTTGTTTCTGAACCGTTACCTTTCCCTTTCCTACTGGTTTAGGCTCACGTGCCTTCCATTCAAGGGTAATATGTGCTTCTGTTACTTGGGCCAGGTCCCCTTCAAACTCCTCGCTTGAAGTTTTGACCTTTAATTTTCTTCCCAAGTTCTTCTTATACTGTCTTGGTAGTTGAAGTGGTGAAGTGGCTCCCGCAGAAGTAACTTCTAAAGAAAAGTCCTCTTCTTCCCTATCCAAATTATGTTCAATTGCCCGGCTGATATTCATGCAATCTTTGAGATTTACACCTTCATCCCCGTCAATTACCACTTTAATGGTGTTATCTCCTCCCACTGTAAAATCTATCAAGAACAAGGAAGGATGTGCTTCCAATGCCCTTTCCAATAATTTGGTGACTTTTTCCTTCAACATAGAATCAAGTATAAGTAATAAAAGAGGGGACTCGAAGTCCCCTCATGAATATCCTTATCCGTTCAGTGGTGCAAATATATAAATAAAACGTCTTAGTACAAAAAGTTCAAAGCCGTAATGTCATTGCTATTAAACTCACCATCCACGCCACTGTTAAAACATGCCAACATAAGCGATGTTGGGTCAAAGCCCGTAGGTGTTCCAGGTATTGGATTGGCACCAAAAGGAGCCACACCCTCATTGACATTTTCACCGCAGCTTTGCCTACTAAACCAATCCGTGTGCCTAAACCCTATGGAATGCCCTATCTCGTGGGTAATCACATGCTCATTCACATTGGTAGAGAATCCACTCAATCCATAAATCTGTATGAACTTATTTGGATTGCCAGCACTTGGAAAACCAGCAACTCCACCACTTCGGCCAGGATTGTTGATGGTATTGTTGTACACTACCATGTCCTTATCACCAAAATTGGTCCCGAAGGTCAGATTCAACCTTATGCTTAGGTTCAATCGATTGTAGTTGTTTACAGCCCATTGTAGCGCGGTACGCTCTTTACTCGATAAGGCAAATGGACTACCTGTATAGCCAATAATAGTCAATGTTCTGGGGTTCACAAGATTATTGGTGTGGTACTGTCCCACCGAACGGTCTAGAGAGGCAATGTAGTCAAACTGTTCCTTTGAGATTGCAATATCATTTTCAATTCCATACCGCTGCTCTACTGTACCATCCGGTAGATGGAAGTCCACAATTTTTACTTCTCCAACATTAAAATAATTGCTTTTGAATACATCGGTTACTTCTTCCGTTATCTCCAATTTTGGAGCTTCAAGGACTTCAGAGGTTTCAATACTAGTTTGCGGGGTCGTTTGCGTATCAATGGAGTCCTTATCACATGCGTTTAGGGCAAAAAGCATCGTTAAGGCACCAGATACCATTTTAATTCGTCTCATAAAATGTAGAATCTAGTTAATAAATAGGTTAAAATTCATAAGTAATTTACTACATTTTTTGAAGTAATTAGCATTTTGTTAACAAATTATGATAGAAATTAAATTTACATCCTTCTAATTGCGGCCTTAGCCCTTGGTCTGATTCTATGAGCCAACTCTCAATAATATTGTATATTTGTAGTAAACGATATGAATGAGGATTAGGGCTGAGATTACCAGCAATTATATTAACGAGACGGATCACAAAGTAGCCCTAGTGGCGAATGCCCTGGCACACCCTCTACGAATGGCATTAGTGCGCTACCTAAGCACCAAAAATTACGGTCGGGGAGTTGATAACGTAACCTGTAATAAGGACCTTGTTCAAATGTTCGATTATTCGCAGAGCACTATTTCGCAACATGTAAAAATCCTAAAGGAAGCTGGTCTTTTTATCACGGAAAGCAAAGACAAGTTTACCTTTTATACCCTCAATAAAGAATTGCTGGAAGAATTTCGGGAATCCCTAAAACTGTAACTCCGCCTAAGTATTAATTTGCTGTTAAATCCCTTTTGGGTTTTCTAGGTTTGATTAAATTCGTTTATCGCTTATTAACGATTTATAACTAAAAACGAATGTCATGATCCAAAAAACAGTACTCTTTTTCGCCTTGTTGACCCTAAGCTCAAGTTTGGGCCAAATTACTCCCTTAGAACCCGTAAAAGCTCACTATAAAAGTTTGCAAAAATTAAGTTCCAAACCTAACCCAGAACGTGCGGCTTTGGACAAAATTAGCTTCCCTCCTTCGGAGTATAGCAGTGGTAGTTTAATCTATACTATGGTCAGTCCGGCTTACCTATCTCCACTTCAAGTAGAAAGTCTCAAACAGAGTGTTCAATATCCCGCTAATTCTTCAGACCAAACCCGAGCTGAATTGGATTTTCTTTTAGAGTGGCAAAAAAAACGAAGTCCTGAACAAGTAGATCGTTCCAAAAACTTTTTGGCACCCATTGGATATTGGCCCCATGCGGCAGTGCTCAAAAATCATAATCGATATGAGGAAAACATGAATCATCTTTTTTATGAAGGAAGAACGGTAATGGGTGATGAATGTACTCCAGAAAATTACCCACATACTGCCAAATTGTTGCAGGGAGTCACCAAGGATATGCGAATTATGGAGTTTACCGTAAAGTATCATTTATTACGGGCTCGACCCTATCATTTAGAACCGTATTTGCAGCCTCTGGCTCGGGTTTCCTCCCCTTCTTTTGCCAGCGGACATACCCTTTGGGCCTATATCCAGGCATTCACTTGGAGTGAATTGATTCCAGCGAAAAGGGCCGAATTTTTGGAGTTAGCTTATGAGGTAGGTGAATCACGTGAAATTATGGGAATTCACTACCCAAGCGATGAGGAGGCAGCAAGAGTGTTGGCACACAGCATGCTTGTAGCCATGTGGGAAAATTCAGAATTCCAGGCAGATTTAAAGCGAGCCAAAGGGGAATGGAGGTGAATTTTAGAATCCTTCCAGCTCGAAAACTGCTAGGTAGTATCGTTTCTCTTTATGATTGCCACGAGGTATACAAATAGAAGCATACTCTGGAACATATTGAAGGTCTCCCAAATAATCACCACCTTGATGAAGCAATTTTGATTTTCCTTTTGCGTCTAGATGCCACAGGGATGAACCTTCAACAGTACTAATCAAATAACCATCTTGACCATCCGGCCAAAGCCCATCAATATCTTGTATTGGTGGGTTTGATGTTATTTCACGAATTTCTTTGGTTTCTATATTAATTGAAGAAAGTAACGTCCCGCCAACCCAAACCTGTTGATTTGTAGCAAATATTCCATTGGCCCATTGGAGTGCTTTCTCATCTTGCAACCATAACTTAAGGGTATCTCCTTCAACCTTGAATACGGCATGCACAAAAGAAGCGGTGACATAAACTTCGCCTCTTGGGTTGATGGCCACGTCATTTAATCCTGAATTTTCAATAGGTTCGGGATATTTTTTGATCACCTTGCCACTTGAAATATCGATTACCTTAAGTTGATTTACATCGGCGACCCAGAGTTGACCATTCTTTATGGCCATTCCCGTAGGCCGACTTAAACTTTCCACCCATTTGAGTTGTTCCAACTCACCATTCTTATTAAACTTTGAAATATATCCCTTTGTCCCTGGTGCAAAATTTTCACCATTAGAGACATACAAACAGTTGTTTTGAGCATCAAAAACTACACTTTCAACATTGGTCATTCCCATGCCTTCTCCCCACTTTTTCATTTTAGGGTTTATACTTTGAGCAAAACCGTTCAAGGTCAAACAAAATGCAAAAACCATCAAAAAATTCCTAAGCGCTATCATATAACCCATCGATTCATTTTAAAATTAACAAAACCTTGTAAAACCTGAGGGTTGAATAATATTATATTCGCTTATAAGCAATAAACGATTTAATTATGTTACCTAGCCAAAACCTATTGCTCGTGCTCTGTATTGTTATATTCTTTACAGGCTGTGCCGAAAAATCCGAAGAAACAAGATTCATTAAGTCTATTCCTATTTTTGAAGAAATTACCGAAGGTAGAATTGCTACTGACGGTGGTCTTTCGCGTGGCATTGCATGGGGTGATTTTGATGGAGATGGAGACCCTGACCTATATGTGTGCAACTCTAGCGGACAATGGAACGCACTTTATCGGAACAATGGGGACGGCACATTCAAAAAAATGACAGAGGGTGGTTTTGACGTTAAAGTGTTTTCCGAATTGGTGAGACATGGCGGAAGTGCCCAAGGGGCCAATTGGGTAGATTACGACAACGACGGAGACTTAGACCTTTATGTAGTAGGTCGGGATGATGAACCCAACTTTCTATTTAACAACATCGACAATTTAGGATTCACCCAGATTACAAATCATCCCTTAACCGAAGAAGGTATCCGCGCCTCCATGGCTTGTTGGGCCGATATCGAAGGGGATGGGGATTTGGATGTATTCATCGTGGCTTCTGGAAAGGGCCCCAATCGGGTTTACGAAAACTTGGGCGGTGGTAATTTTCTTTTTTTGGAGGAACATGTCCTATCAGAAGGTACAGGTCGCGCGCGTGCCTGCGCATGTGGAGATGCCAATGGAGATGCGCTACCTGAGTTTTATATTGCCAATGCCCAGGCAGCCAATAACTACTATAAAAATCTAGGTAATTGGGAGTTCCAAAAAGTGGTAAAGGGGCATTTTGTTCAAGACGTTGGGTATTCCTACGGTGTTTCTTGGGCCGATTATGATGACGATGGGGATTTGGACCTGTTTTTAGCCAATTTTGATAAAAAAAACTTTCTTTACAATAATGATGGGCTTGGAAATTTAAACCCGGTAAAGGAAGGTCCGGTATCCCATCAAACAGGGGGTGCCTCCAAAGGGCACTCTTGGGGTGACTATGACAATGACGGTGATTTGGACCTTTATGTGGCCAACGGTACCTATCGACCTGAAATGTTCAATTTTTTCTACTTGAATAAAGGCGATGGCACCTTTGAACAAGACTTTAGCGGGCATTTACTAAAACATGCGGACACCTCTGCTGGTGCAGCCCATGCCGATTTTGACCGGGATGGCGACCTGGATATTTTTGTGGCCAATTGGGGCAGCTCAGACCAAGTGAACCGATTTTATAAAAACACAACCAAAGGCAAAAATTGGATAAGTATGCGATTGGTGGGAACAAAAAGTAATCGTTTCGGGATTGGAACCAAGGTTTCCCTATTTCTTAGTGAAAAAGTGCAGTACCGTTGGATGTATCCTGTTACGGGTTACGCTAGTCAGAATGATTACGAACTCCATTTTGGACTCGATAAGTCCTCTAAAATCGATTCATTAAAAATTGAATGGCCTTCAGGGCATGTTGATGTGCATCCAAATCCCAAAATCAATGTGCATTTTATGGCCATGGAGTCAGGTTCCTTGGAACCTAGTAATTAGAGGGTACAGCAGAATTCTATCTGAAAAGAAAAACTCCCTTGCTTAAGGGAGTTTTGCGAATTCTTGTTGGCCTACTAGGACTCGAACCTAGAATGACTGGACCAAAACCAGTAGTGTTGCCAATTACACCATAGGCCAATACCACTTTTGAGCGTGCAAATTTAAAACAAAGTTTTTGTTGGGCAAATATTTTGGAAAGATTCCCTCATAATTCTGGTCATGTTTCATGTTAAAGCTTTTCCAAAAACAGCCAAGGGTCTGTGGGAGATTTACTAAATTCGCCCCAACTTGGTAAACACCAACTTTATGTTTGCAAAAGACTTCAAAAAATGGGACACCCTTTTAGGATGGGTGTCTTTTACTATAGCATTTATCGTCTATGCCCTAACCGTTGAGCCCACTGGAAGTTTTTGGGATGCTGGGGAATACATAACCACCTCCGCCAAATTACAGGTGGGACACCCTCCTGGAGCTCCATTATTGCAAATGATAGGTGCCTTTTTTGCCATGTTTGCCTTTGGTGACACTTCAAAAATTGCGTTGATGGTCAATTCTGTATCCATCGTTTCAAGTGCTTTTGCCGTGCTTTTTACATTTTGGATTATCACTAATCTGACTCGGAAAATGGTAGTGAAGAAAAAACCACTGACCAATAGCAAAGCTATTGCTGTATTTGGAAGCGGATTGGTTGGTGCCCTTACTTTTACTTTTTCAGATAGTTTTTGGTTCAACGCAGTGGAAACTGAGGTATATGCCATGGCCAGTTTTATTATGGCTTTGCTGCTGTGGTTGGGCCTAAAATGGACCGACAATTTGGATGATAAAAGAGGAAACAAATGGTTATTGCTCATCTGCTTTTTGGTTGGCTTCACTTTCGGAATACAGTTTATGGGCTTCCTGGCCATTCCTTCCATCGGATTGCTCTATTATTTCAAAAAATACAAAACCACAACGGTAAAGAATTTTCTTTTGGCCAATATCGTAGTGATTACGCTATTGATATTGGTATATAAATTCTCCCTGACCTATGTGCTCAAGCTATTTGGCTGGAGCGAGGTTTTCTTTATCAATACGATTGGGTTGCCCTTCAATTCAGGAACGATAATCATGGGTATTCTGTTTATAGCAGCCTTCTACTTTGGATTGCGATATACAAGAAGGAATCAATTTTACATGGGTAACACCATCGTACTTTGTATTATGTTCTTAATTCTGGGCTTCTCGTCTTGGTTGATGCTCCCGATTCGAGCCAATGCTGATACGGTGGTAAATGAAAATGATCCATCAGATGCACGTTCTCTTCTGGCGTATTACAATCGAGAGCAGTATCCAGGAGTAGAAAGTCCGTTCTATGGAGCTTATTATTCAGATACTTTCGCACCGGCTGGAGAAGATATAGATGACCGACCCAAGTATGAAAAAGATGAAAAATTGGGCAAATATGTAATTGTAAATAATTATAAAAATGCCCTACAAGGTCCCAATGCAAAGCATGTTGGCCTTTTGCCCAGACTATGGAGTGACCAACACGCAGAAAACTACATGCGCTATTTCGACGTCTTGGATTTTAGAATAAAGTCCGAATATATTTCAAACAACGAACTGCGCGAAGCCGTGGCTCAATTTAAAGCAGCACACGCCCAAGGTGAACTGGATACGGACCAATACATACGCTTTTTACGGGATTTTAGCGAGTACATTGAAGTGGAACCCCCTACCCTATGGCAGAACATACAATATCTGTTTGAGTTTCAGTTTGGCTACATGTATATGCGCTATTTTATGTGGAACTTTGTAGGTCGCCAAAATGATGTGCAAGGTCGTTATGATGGCAATGGAAACTGGTTAAGTGGCATTGGTTTTATGGACAGTGTCCGTTTGGGCAGTCAAAAGAATCTGCCTAGCGATTGGAAAAACAACAAAGCGAGAAACACCTATTTCTTCCTCCCTTTGATTCTTGGTATCATCGGAATTGTTTTTCAGATTTCACGAGACCCCAAACAATTTTGGGTACTCTTTGTCTTTTTCATGTTTACCGGATTGGCCATTCAATTCTACACCAACCCTTACATTTTTCAACCCAGGGAACGGGATTATTCTTTGGTAGGTTCCTTCTTTATATTTTGCATTTGGATAGGTCTTGGGGTATATGGATTGTTTGATGAGTTTAGAAAGCTACTTTCAGCCAAAATAGCTGCCCCGGTAATTACTACACTTTGCTTATTGGCGGTTCCCCTGCTCATGGGCTTCCAAAATTGGGATGACCACGACCGGTCCAATAGATATACTGCTCAGTCTGCAGCCAAAGCGTATCTAGATTCCTGTCAAGAGGATGCTGGAGCCATTTTGTTTACCATTGGGGATAACGACACCTTCCCTTTGTGGTATGCCCAAGAAATTGAGGGATACAGAACTGATGTTCGAATTGTGAACACCAGTCTCTTTGCCACAGATTGGTATATAGACCAAATGAAGCGCCAAGCATATGAAAGTGAACCCATTCCGTCCCAGTTGACCCATGATAAATACCATTACGGTGCACGGGATGCCATTTATCACCAAGCAATCACCGACAATAGATGGAACATCAAGGATTTTATCAATTGGGTTGGCAGCGATAAACCCCAAACCAAATTGAAATACCTTTTTGAAAAGCAAGGGGCTGACCTCAGCCAATATTCTGAAGGAACGCTGGATATTGTTTATTATCCCACTAACAAAATCAGGGTTCCTGTTAACAAACAAAATGTCTTGGAAAGTGGTCTAGTCAAACAGGAAGATGCCGATCAGATTGTGGATTATATTGATATAGACCTTCCTCAAAGCGCACTTCCCAAAAATAGAATTTTGATGTTGGACCTTATTGCCAACAATGATTGGAAAAGGCCTATCTACTTTTCAGGGGGAAGTTTCGACAAAGCAGAATATATCTGGATGAAAGATTACCTGCAATTGGACGGTTTGGTCTACAAACTTGTTCCTATTCGAACGGAAAGTCGTAATAGTTTTGAAATGGGTCGAATAGACAGTGATTTAATGTATGATATTGTCAAAAATTGGGATTGGGGCAATTCTGGTAGCACAGAAATTTATCATGACCCCCAAACGCGTTCCCAGGGGCTTTCGTTTAGAAGCAATCTAGCCCGACTCACCGAAACGCTTATTGCGGAGAACAAAATAGAAAAGGCAAAGGATGTTATCGATATTACCATGACCAATCTTCCTTTTGAATTTTTTGGTTTTTATGCCTTTGTTGAACCTTTCTTGGATGGGTATTACAAAGTAGGTGAGACAGAAAAAGCCAGAGAACTTTATGAGAAGTTGCGAAAGGTATACCAAGAGCGTTTAGATTATTATGCCAGCGCTCCTTTGGACGAGCAATACGAAAAGTTGGATGATATCCTTTCAGACATGCAGGCGTATCGTCGCAACATTGATATCCTAATTGAAAATGAAGACAGGGAGTATGCAGAAAAAGAAACGGTTACTTTCAATTCCTTTATTGACAAATTTTCCCAGTTTGTTGGGGATGATGAAGAGGATTTCTTTGAGGAACCCATTGTTGACCCCGACATGGTGGATTCCATACCTCTGGACAGCATAAATACCGTAGATTCTATACCTGACTCAGTACAGTAGCGGAACTTTTTCTTGATTAGCATAATCTTCTGTTAAATGGAAAGCTCCGGGCTTATGCTCCGACTATATCGCTAAATAATAAATACAATTTAGTGATGACACTTACAGAAGAGCTTACACAAAGAAGGGAGAACTCAGCCAAGGTAATCCCACAAGATAAATATCGGGTAATGCAGCATAGCACCAAGGAATTATTGGATGCCAAGCTTTCCGAAAAAGCTGTACAAACCGGAGATATTTTACCTGACTTCAAACTTCCAGATGAAAACCAAAATGAGGTCACCCTGAATGATGTCCTTCAGGATAAGTACCTTATTATTTCCTTTTATCGCGGTGGGTGGTGTCCTTATTGTAATATGGAACTTCGTGCACTACAGCAATTCTCATCAGACTTTAAAAACTTGGGTGCTGACCTAGTGGCCATATCACCAGAGACTCCGGACAATTCTTCAACAACTTCGGAAAAGAATGAATTGCAATTCAAAATCTTGAGTGATATCGACAATCAATATGCCAAAACATTGAATCTTGCCTTTGAAATGCCCGAGGATTTAAGAGACGTATATCATTCCTTCGGACTTCATGTAAATCAACATAATGGCAACAATAACTATGAACTTCCTATGCCGGCGACCTATGTGATTGACAAAAACAAGACCGTTGTTTATGATTTTGTTCCAGAAGATTATACACAGAGACTAGACCCCAAAGAGATTTTGGAATTTCTAAAAGGTCTTTAAAGATTTAAAGAGTTGAAAGAATAAAGGCCTGCCTGTAAGTTGCAGGTCTTTTTTAGGTGTATTCGTTGAGTATGCCTATAAGGGTATTGGCATCTTGCTCCCCACTTTGCCTCCAGACCATCTCACCTTTTTTGTAAATCATTAAGGTTGGAAGTCCTTTGATACGAAGTGCTTGGGAAAGCTCCTTGTTTTTATCAACGTCAATCTTGATAACCTTGCCCTTATCTCCCAATGCAGCTGCAACATCCCGAAGAACAGGGTGCATGGAGGTAGAAGGTTCATTCCATTCCGCATAAAAGTCAAGCAGTACGGGAATGTTTAAATCGATAAGTTCACCAAATTTGGACATAAGCGCACGTTGGGTTTCTTAACCAAAAGTAAGAAAATTTGTTAAAATTATATCGAACCCAAGCTATACAAGGATTACAGCCGCGTTAAATTCACGTTAAAGATTTCTTTTTGAGGGTAATCACTGAAATCTCTGGCCAAATTCCGAACCTCCCAGGATACCCAATGAAACCAAATCCTCTGTTCACATTGATAAACTGCCCCATTTCTTCATAGATTCCCGCCCAGTACTTATAGCGCCATTTAACTGGGCTCCATTTGACCCAACCGGGAATTTCAATTCCGAATTGCATACCATGCGTATGACCACTTAAGGTTAGGTGATAGTGATACTTGTCTTGAATAACTTGTTGTTCCCAATGCGATGGGTCATGGCTCATTAGAATCTTGAAGTCCTTTTCCTGAATTCCTTCAGCGGCCTTATGAAGATCTCCCGCTTTTTTGAATCCACCTGCACCCCAGTTTTCCACACCTACTAGGGCAATTTTACTACCATCCTTCTCTAAATAGCGATTTTCATTCAACAGCAGGTCAAAGCCCATCTTTTTCTGAAGGTTTTTTAAATCCTCAAGATTTTGAGCTTTCGCTTCAGCAGAAGGCCATCCGGTGTAATCACCATAATCATGGTTGCCCAATATTGAAAATTTACCATCCTTCGCCTTTAGTGTTCCAAAAAGTTCAGCCCAAGGTTCCATTTCCTTTGCCTTGTCATTTACCATGTCACCAGTAAATAGTATAACATCACTTTGTTGTTTGTTTATCAAATCGATACCATAGGCCACTTTTTCACGGTCATCAAAACTGCCACTATGCACATCAGAAATTTGGGTAATCTGATACCCATCAAAAGCATCCGGTAAGTCCTCAAACTCTAAGGCATATTTCAATACTTGGTAGTTGTACTTCCCTTTGTACATGCCGTAGAGCAGAGCACCAAAGGGCAGCGCCGCAATTCCTAGGCCAATGATGCTAACAAATTTTCTTCGCGCAGGGAAAAAGTCAGTCTGGTTATCTGAAAGGACGGTCATTTTATTATATCCATAGACGAAAAGACGAATGATATCCTCGAGCAGGAGAACCACTCCCAATACCAGTCCTAAAAGCAAAAAGGAAACGAAAATGCCACCGGCATTTGCTATTTGCCCTCTAATCCCATCACCAGGTGTATAATTGAGCACCCGAACAATTAAATTGACCAGAGCTCCCAAGAACAACAAACCATACGCCCAATGCAACCAAACGTTCTTGAATAGGGTTTTAAAACCTTGAAACCCATAAATGGCCGCAACGATGTAAATAATGGAAAGGACAATCAAAAAGCGTGGCATGTTGATTTTTTTTGCAAAGGTATTTTTTTAAGGTTGGGGAACTTCAATCTTTAGAAGTTTTTAACCCAAGTATTCAATTAGACGAAAGATAGCTTCTTTTGTTACCCAAAACCTTCCGTTTCATTTCTCATTAATTTGTAGCTTTGATTCTCTTCAATTTATACAACAATGTCTGACCAAAAACGTCTTTTTTTACTGGATGCCTACGCTTTGATTTTTAGGGGATATTATGCGCTGATAAAAAACCCAAGAATCAATTCCAAAGGAATGGACACCAGTGCCAT